>NZ_BJXB01000023.1 GCF_007990775.1 Deinococcus cellulosilyticus NBRC 106333 = KACC 11606
TGGATGTGATGCTGGAGCAGTTGCAGCTCATGGAGCACCTGCCCATGCTGGTGGCCCTGCGTGCCGGTGGGGATTGCCCTTACCCTTTGATCTGGGACATGTACGGGATCACCCAGAACGGGTCCATCACCCGAAAAGGCTTGAAGGTGCTGGAGTACCTGGAAGCCCTCGCGCAAGTGCTGGACGTGCCGGTATGATTTTGATTGTTGAAGCATATGACCCGGGGCCTGAGAAGACTGCTTTTGCAGTGCTGGCTGCTGGGGCCAGGGATGCCCTGGAGTTGGTGGACACCGGGGTGCTTCCATCCTGGGGCAGTGAACTGCAGGGCCGGATCCTGGGCAAAGAAGGTGGCTTGATTGCCATTGAGGGGGTGGCAAACTACCTGGCTTCCAAAGCCCGGGCCAGCACCCTGTTCAAAACCTGTGAGGTGGTGGGGCGCCTCAAGGCCCTGGCGGAAGTGGCCGGGTTTGAGCCGTATGTGCTGCCTGCAAATGCCCCGTTTGGCAAACCCCATTGGCGCTACAACCTCACTGGGCGGGAGGGTGCGGGTGACGCGGCAGTGAAAACCGCTTTGAAGCTGCTGTTTGGCAAAGCTGCCTTGGTCGGCAGGACCAACCATGAATTGGATGCTTTGGGGCTGGCTGTGGTGGCCGCCCGTGTGAACTGGAGGAAATTCCATGCAATTGAGAAAAGGTGAAGAGTTCGTGTTTTGCCCTCAAGAGAATCAAGAGTATGTGGTGAAGTCAGGGGTGTTGGTGCGTCCTCACCTGGTTTCAGACCGCATGCGAGTACATGTGCAGTATTTGCTTCCTGGGGACGTGTTTGGTCGGGATGTGCTGGCATCAGGCCGCATGGATCAGGTGGTGTATGAGGCTTTGACGCCTGCTGAGGTGCTTTCCAGTGGGCCGGATGGGGAGAGCGTTGCCCGACAGCTGGACCGGTCCATGATGATTGCTGGTTTGCTATCGGTGCCGGTTGCCATCACGCGGGTCGCTGCGTTTTTGCTCTGGGCCTCTGGAACGCCCCTGTTTTCCAAGGTGGATGGGGCATTGGTGTGTAACCTGTCCCATGAAGTGCTCTCAGAGTGCGTGCGCTTGGGCCGTGAGCACACCACCAAGGTGCTCAATGAGGTGCAGGGTTGTGGAGGTGTGAAGCTGGGCTACCGGCGTTTGGAGCTCACTGACTTCCGTGCTTTGGAAGACCTGGTTCACCAGCACAATTGAAGTTGTAAAGTTAACCCTTCTGTCCTATACTACGGACAAAGCAAAAAGGGGTGACTGATAATGGCAATTATCACCGTGACAAAACAGCAAGCAACCACCCCCGCAACCTGCGGCATGTGCGGCGCCCCCCGTCCAGCCTTCACCGGATTCTGGAGTTGCCCCACCTGCAAACAGCAGCACTCCGTTGCGGGGGTTCGTCCAGCCGACCCCACCCCCCATGTGGCACCCAAGGGGCAAGCATGAATGCCGGATACATCAGCGGCCTCCTCAAAGGGGATGTGGACCTGCGGTACACCCCCAATGGGGTAGCCATTGCCTCCCTACAACTGGTGGGGGAGAGGACCAACAACGAAGGCCGCACCGTCTTCAGCAGCATCAAAGTCCAGTTCTTCGACAAGCAAGCAGAACGCTACGCTGAAACCCTCAGGGACGGCGATCCCCTCATGGCCTACGCAGACGTGCGCTACCGGTCCTGGGAGACCAGTGAAGGGGAAAAAGCCCACACCATCAACGTCAACGGCAAAAAAATCCTGCGCGTGCTGGAACCCGAAACCCGAGACACCGAATTCGGGCCGGTGCTGTGCAACTGCATCAACCACTTCACCTTCATCGGCAACACCACCCTGGCCCCTGAACTGAAGTACACCCCTGCAGGGGACGCTTACTGCAGCACCTCAGTTGCTTACAGCATCTGGGACTTCAAGCAGAAAGAAGAAACCTCCCACTACATCAAAGTCAAAGCCTGGCGCGAGCAGGCAAATGCCCTCGTCAAAGCACGCAAAGGACAACCCCTCCTGGTGGAAGGCCCACTGGCCTGGGCATCCTGGACGGCACCCAACGGAGACCCCCGCGGTGAACTGCAACTCGTTGCAGAAGACTTCACCCTGCTCGACTTCATCAGGACAGATGCAGCCAGCACCAGCAGACCCACCCTCAAACCCAAACTGGACATTGATGACAACACAGGCCAGGATGACCTTCTCCCTGAAGAAGACTTGCCCTTTTGAAACGAGGACCCCATGACTCACATCACACAGCTCGACCCCAACACGTCAGAGCCTAAGGACTTCCTGCACACCTACCAGGTCCTCAAGCAATTGAGCGCCACGCCCACCACAGTGGGACAACTCATGTTCAGACGAGGCATCAAGAAATCCTACGAAGGCAGTGCCACAGTGCGCCACATCCTGCACTGGGCTGCACAGCACGGCTTGGTTACTCAAGCCCTCGGCATCATCAAAGGCAAGGAATACGAAGTGTTCAGTCTCACCATCCGGGGAGAGACATGGCTCGACAACAACTGGGTCCGTTACAACAGCCAGCTCAACCCTACCGTGTACGCCCGCTGGCAGGCCCTCAACAGCTTTCGTACCTGCAAAGAGGCAATGGACATGAAGTTCCTCCGGCGCTTGGTAAAGCTCGGTTTTGTTTGGGAAAACCCAGATCTTCGAGGCCAGTTCCACATCACCCATGCAGGTTTGGACTGGCTTAGAGCTCATGACCATCTATTTGCTCTATCTGAAGAAGCAGCATGAAGCAGACCCAAAGAGGCAACTTCAGTCCTACTAAGGAGCCTGCTTACTGTGAAATTTCTCTTATGTAAAGCATTATTGCCAAGACAATTAGTAATGAGGATACATCTTATTTTAATAACTAAAAGAAAATTTGAGCTTTTAGATTAAGAAATACTCCTTAAAGCATTTCCTAATCTTCCAAGTCAAAAAGACTATTTTGCCGAGTTCCCAGTGCACGCTCAAGTTTCATATTTTCAAGCATGCGAATAGCTTCAGCTTCATTCGCCGCTGATGGTATTGCAGGCCTTAAAGAAGCAGAGGTCTTTTTAGCAGGTCGTCCACGGCGTTTGATGGGTAATGCAGAAAGACTTTCCAAATGCAAGGATTCAAATTCAGACTGAGGTAATGCGCTTCCTTCTAACGAATCATGTGCTTTTGGTAATTTTGCTGATCTTATTGGTGCTCGTTGTAACGAAGGAACGCTAGATGGAATCAGGGTTGACATAAGGGCATTCAAAATCTCAGACTGCTTACTGGTCTGAGCTTTCAAAACCTTATCAAGTTTATTGCATAGAGATATAAGATGGTTAAGCCTGGAGATGATACGGTGCTGTTCAAGCAAAGGTGGTAATGCAATGGGACAGTTTTGAAGTTGAGTCATATTTATTGAGGCCAAGTTAGTGGTCTGCTTTGAGGCTCCAGCAAAATAAATACGACAAAATTGCGAATTTAGAAATTTTTCAAGCCATAATTCATTCTGAGTAGCTAAAATTTTTCTAGCTTTGAAAACATGATTTTGATGCACGCAGGTATCAATTTCGCCCTGCCAAATCGCAGTTCTTCCTACTTTATCCCAATCGCCACCTTCAGTAATTAAAAGATCACCTTTTCGTAAAATATATTTTTCAATCTCATCAACGGGTAATTCAATATTTTTCATTTCACTTAGCACTAAATAGCCGCGTTGAACATTAGCAACTCTCAAGTAGGGAAGTTCTACTATTTTTCTGTTTGTAAGATTTCTCCCCTTTGTTATACCACCACTTATTGCAGTAATAGTATTGAGCCGCACCCACTCCCAGCCCTGAGGAATCTGGAAAGGCATTTCTTCAACAGAAACGTTAGGTAGTGGTTTATATGATTTGATTTTACCTAAGGATATAAGTCGCTGTCTTTCGTTATTTATATCATCTATTAGAATTCTTGCAGGTGGATCACTGGGATCTTGAGGGACCAGTTTTCCCATTACGGCAAGCTGTATTACAGCTTGCCGTAATTCCTCTATATCTTTGGGTGTTTGATGAAGATCACCAAAGTGAGCACGCAGAAACCCCCAAGCTTGAGCAAACGTCTCTGGTTCGGTGGCACTCAACAGAGCATTCAAAGCAGAACCATGAACGCTCTGACGCTTATGCTCCCGTGAGATACGCAGTGCTTCGATTTCATTACAACGTGCCATGAGTTGATCGATCTTGGTCACGATACGGCGCTGTTCAGGGAGAGGAGGGAGAGGGAAAAGTGTTTGAGTAAAGTACTCAGTGGGCACACGCCTCTGACCTGCCGTTCCTGTCATAAATGGAATAGCATCAGCAATATATTTAGGATTTTTCAGGAAATTAAGTAAATATAACGGCTCTACAGCTCCGAATGAATTTCGAAACACATGAAGCTCTGTTGTCCCGGCCCCAATTCCATTGGGAAGATTTTTAAATACACATGATTTTGCATTTTCAAAGCATGGTGTTATTTTTGCAAGAGCAATATCGCCATTAGCAATGTGAGTGAATCCTGTTTTGATATCTTTCCACTTTCTTGTTTCAAAGCTATGATCTACCCCTATATCGGAAGAAATCATTGACATTGACACAAAACCTACATCTAAATCATCTTCAGCGTTGTTACGAGGATTAATAACACCTAATTCACCTAATCGAATCCACTCCCAGCCAGGAGGCAAATCGAAGGGAACTTCACTAATATCGATAGGAGGCAATTTTCTAGGAAGCTTTATTTTTTTTGATTCTACCAATTTACGCTTCTTAGTCTCTATCTCTTTCAGCAATTCACTTGCTGGTGGATCACTTGGATCTTGCTCTACTAGTTTTCCCTGCATCCCTAGAGTCAGAATTAATTCCCTGAGCTTTCTTATTCCATCAGGTGCATTAAAGGCAGCGTCAAAATGTTCTTCGAGCAGTTGCATCAGCGACCGCCCCCTAGAGCAGCCATTAATTCCTCTTTAAGAGCTTGTTGTGCATCCTGCACCTGACGAGTCAATTCGAGGTATTCTGCCATCAGTTCAGTGGGATCACCATGCGTAACCTCAACTTCATGCGGATTTTTAATGTCAAGGTTATAATTGCGTGCTACAATGTCATCGACACTAACTTTCCATGCGTATTCGTTTTCCTGCCGGTCTACCCGGGCTGCTCCACCCCACCATTCTATTTCCCGATCAAACTCAGCCCTAGTCAGAGGACGTGTGCGGGAGTAAGACTTGTAGCCTTCTGGATATGGGTGCTCGAAGAACCACACATCCTGGGTAGGGGTCCCTTTTTCGAAGAACAAAATGTTGGTTTTAATATTGGTATATGGGCTGAATACCCCTTTGGGCAGACGGATGATGGTATGCAGGTTGAAGGAATGCAGCAACTCTTTCTTGATGTGGGTTTTAACCCCTTCGCCGAACAGGAAGCCATCAGGGAGTACCACACCAGCCCGTCCTCCATCTTTGAGCAGGTGCATAATCAGCGCCATAAAAAGGTCGGCTGTCTCCCTGGTTTGGTAATTGCTGGGGAAGTTGAATTCGATGCCATTTTCCTCAATACCACCAAAAGGAGGGTTAGCCAGCACAACATCCACTCTTTCACTTGCCCTGTAATCCCGCAGGGGCCTGGCCAATGTATTGTCATGCCGGATCTGTGTAGGCACATCAATACCGTGTAGCATCATGTTGGTCATGGCCAACTGGTGTGGCAAAGGCTTTTTCTCAACACCCCGCACATTTTCTTGAATCTTCAAGTTATCGGCTGGGGTTTTGGCTTGCTTTTTGAGGTGGTCCACCACCCCGGTCAGAAAGCCACCTGTACCGCAAGCTGGATCAAGGATGATTTCACCCAGTTTTGGGTCGATGATGTCTACCATGAATTGCGTGACGGCTCGGGGTGTGTAGTACTCCCCTGCATTCCCGGCAGATTGCAGGTCCCCAAGAATCTTTTCGTAAATGTCATTGAAGAGGTGTCGATCTTGCATAGAGTTGAAATCAAGGTCCTCTTCAATGACGTTGATGACTTGCCGCAAGAGCGTGCCAGACTTCATGTAGTTGTAGGCATCTTCAAAAATCAGCCCGACCACATGACCTTGCGGTACAGAGTGGCCTTTGAGCTTTTTAAGGGCAGGAAAGAGATCGTTATTGACGAAATCAATCAGTTCTTCCCCTGTGATGCCCTCAGGGTTGCTCGCCCAGGCCGACCAGCGGTGTTGGGGCTGCAAGGGGGAGGTGTAATTTTCGATGGTCAGTTCCCATTCTTGTTCTTTGTCATCAAAGATCTTCAGGAACAAAAGCCATACCAGCTGGCTGATGCGTTGGGCGTCACCGTCCACACCGGTGTCTTTGCGCATGATGTCTTGCACGGATTTTACGAGGGTATTGATGGACATGATGCTTCCTTCTGTGATCTGAGATGGGGGTTCAGCGGGGTTCAGGCGCTATCGGTGTACTTATACAACTGATCTTCCAGTTCACGCAAGGCCTTTTCGTAGGCCTCTTTGTCTCCAAAGGCTTTCACGATCTCCAGCGGGGTTCCAAGATCACGGAATGGGTCGAGCTGGAGCACTTTGACATCTTCAATGGTTGTGATGCCTTGGTCTGCGTATTTCTCCAAGAGGGCTTCAAGCACACGTCTCGCCTTAGCACCATACTTAGTGAATGGATCACGTTTCTTGACCTTGGCTGCCCTTTCCTGCCTTGTCAGAGGGGGTTGATCCCATGCCAGGTGGCAGATCAGGTCGAACGGATCGAGGTTCAGGTGCAGTTCGGCATTCAAGGCTTCAAAGAATACACCCTCACCTTCCAACTCTTCAATGATGGTCTTTTTGCGATCCGCTGCATTCCAACGCCGCAAAAAGTCATCCAGGGAAGCAAATTCCCTGTTGAGGGTTTTCAAGGTGTAATCCTTGAGGGATTCGGTAATGGGCTGGTTGTTGGCGTCATAATACATGACGCGCTCAGCCGCGACCTCTATCGTTACATTCCGAACAACGTACTTTCGGACGGCTTTGGGATCACCTTCAGGTTCTGGTTTGGAGATATCCCCTTCGGGTTCTGGAGGATTGGGCGGATCTCCAACCCCCGGTTCGTAGACCTGTACTGGCTTCCCATCGAATGCTGGGTCCGCGAACAATGCGGTGGCCCGTTTAAAATCCAGAATCGTGAAGTAGAACTTGTTGTGGTCTTCATTGATGCGGGTTCCGCGTCCGATGATCTGCTTGAATTCGGTCATGGACTGGATGCGTTGATCCAGCACGATAACTTTGCAGGTTTGTGCGTCCACCCCTGTGGTCATCAATTTGGAAGTTACGGCAATGACGGGGTACTTGCTCTCTGGAAAAATAAAGTTGTCGAGCTCTGCTTTGCCTTCTTTTGAATCACCTGTGATGCGCATAATGTAGCGGGGGTCTTCGCGCACCAGATCAGCATTTTCATTCACGAGAGCTTGACGCATGCGTTCAGCGTGTTCAATGTCTTCGCAGAAAACGATGGTCTTGTCGTAAGGGTTGGTGGCCCTGAGGTACTCTGTGATTTTCTTGGCCACCAACTGGGTGCGG
The DNA here is from genome assembly GCF_007990775.1 of Deinococcus cellulosilyticus NBRC 106333 = KACC 11606. NCBI lineage: Bacteria > Thermotogati > Deinococcota > Deinococci > Deinococcales > Deinococcaceae > Deinococcus > Deinococcus cellulosilyticus. Next base: position 7,562 of record NZ_BJXB01000023.1, read on the forward strand.
GGCTCCAACACCAGTGTTTTGTCGTAGTCCTTCTGGTTGTAGTCGCGCTCTTCGATCAAGTTGCCGTACTTGTCGCGCATCCCTGCTTCTGGCCGCCATCCCGTGAGGTCTTTGTCGAAATCGAAACGCACAACCCTGTAAGGGGCCAAGAAACCGTCGTCGATGCCCTGCTTGAGCGAGTACGTGTAAATGGGCTCTCCAAAGTAGTCAATGTTCGACACCTCTTTGGTTTCTTTGGGTGTGGCTGTCAGCCCAATCTGGGTGGCAGAGGAAAAGTACTCAAGAATTTCCCGCCAGTTGGAGTCTTCCGCTGCACTGCCACGGTGACATTCATCAACAACAATCAAGTCAAAAAAGTCGCGGCTGAACTGCTTGTAAATGTCTTTAGACTCATCTTCACCTGTGATGGCCTGATAGAGCGACAGGTAGATTTCATAGGATTTGTCCGTTTGCCTTTTGCTGATCTTGGTCATGGCCGACCCAAAAGGTTTGAAGTCGTTGGTCATGGTCTGGTCGATCAGGATGTTTCGGTCTGCCAGAAACAGGATGCGCTTCTTGGCTTTGGCACGCCAGAGCCTCCAGATGATCTGAAAGGCCGTCATGGTCTTTCCGGTGCCGGTGGCCATGACCAGAAGGATACGGTTTTGCCCGCGGGCAATGGCTTCGGTGGTTTTGTTGATGGCCAGCATCTGGTAGTAGCGTGGCACTTTGCCACTGCCGTCCCGGTAGTAATCTTCAGTCACCAGGTTGTTTTGTGTTGCGGTCAATCCGCGCTCATCGTTCCACCAAGTCCACAACTGCTCGGGCCTGGGAAACTCATCCAAAGACAGTTCCGTTTCCATCTGCGCCGCGGACGCCAAGGTGTTTCGGAAGAGGAACCCATCACCATTTGAGCTGAAGACAAAGGGGACTTCCAGGGCCTCTGCATACCCAACGGCTTGTTGCATGCCGTGCCCCACCGTGTGGGTGTTGTCTTTGGCTTCAATCACAGCAATGGGAATACCTGGCTTGTAGAACAGCACGTAATCGGCGCGTTTGGCAGATCCCCGGGCATGCAGCTGCCCACGCACCGTCACCCGGCCTTTGGTGATCTGGTATTCAGCAAAGATCTGTTCTTGCAGGTCCCATCCAGCCTTCTGCAGGGCTGGGGTGATGAATTTGTTGCAGATGTCCTGCTCAGAAAGGTTTTTCTTATCAATCATGCTGAACGCACTCCTGGGTGAAATTGGATGAGCCTTTCAGGAGCTGCCTAACGCATAGTGACTGCATGTCCGGCAACGCCATGATGTGGTGGCTTGGTACAGGCAATAGTGCGCACACTCTGTTCTCGGAAGTGAGAAAATCCCATCATTGTGCACATCGCTACACATGATCGCATGAAGTGTGCGTATATGCAACGTAAACCGTTCAGGGGCCTGGCCCAGATCTTTTGCGGCAAAAAGCCAGTACCATGAAGAGGACTGCATAGGAGTGTGCCGTTGATATTGCCCCCGAGTGAATTGCTCGGGGGTTTTGCATTCCCCACTTTTACCAATCTCTCCCCTGGGAACCCCCACCTTTCTCCTGGGAGACTCCCACCAGTCCCACCTTTCCCCTCCACAGCCACTGCCTGAGAGAAAGCTGGCAGAAAACGGCACTGAGAGAAAGAAAAAGCCTCATGAGGTCCCACCGTGTTACGGCGTGGGGCAGTACGGTTCTCCCACAATGCCCCACCTGGGAAAAGAAACCCCATGAGCCACAATGACCGCGATAAAACCCACTTTGAAGAGACCATCACCCTGGGGAATGGCAGGACTGCCCGGAGGTGTCAAGCATTCAAGAAGGGCACCGATCAACAGTGCTCACAACCATGCGTTGAGGGCTACAACGTCTGTCGGGTTCACGGGGCTGGCACCAAAAAGCGCCTGGCGCCTGAGACCAGCAAGCCGGTGGATTCCACCCCTGTGGAGTTGCGGGGGGCGGCGGCGGCTGGGCTGGTGCCTGAGCCTTCAAAGCCTGCGCAACCCGAGGGCCAGAAGAGACCTCCAGGCAGGCCTCCCACGCACGGGCTGTACAGCAAGCAGGGGCGGACCAACATCCAGCAGCTCATGCAGCAGATCATGGAGATGGATGCGGACCTGGACAACACAGACCGTGAGCTTGCCACCCTGAAAGCGACCCTTTGGCACCTGCTGGAGCAGCAAGACCAGCAGAGCGAGTATGCAGATCAGTTGTCTGACGCTATGGGGGTGTTGCGGGACGCGATTGGTGAGCAGGAAGACCCCGGCCAGGTCAAAGCCATCATGAGGGCCATCCAGGACGCTTTGAAGCTGCAAGCCCTGCTGTCTTCGTGGCTGGACAATGTGACCAGCACTGCGGCCCTCATCATCAAGGCCAGCAAAGAGAGGGCAGAGACCCGGGCGAAGATGGCCGAGGCCAAAGCTTTAGAGCACTTTGGCAAGCTGGTGTTGTTGGTGCGGCACATCGTCTGGGAGATCCTGCCGGAGGAAGACATCGACGCTTTTGAGGACCGCCTGAGGCGTGAAGTGCTGGGCCCCAACCGCCTGGATGTGCCTGCAGGCCCACGGGGGAAAGCATGAGTTTGTGGCTTCCCCCTGAGTACCAGCAGCAGCTGGAAAGCAAGCTGTTCCGGCCCAGGCCGGTGTTTGATGCACAGCAACTGGAGAGTTTTGCGGACTGGATTCCGATTTCTGGGATTCGCCCTGAGGGGCCTGGTGGGGCCCGGTTTGATTTGAGCACCCGGCCTTACTTGCGGGACCTGTACACCGAACAAAGAAGCAACCCCAGACGGCGCATTGTCATCATGAAAGCGGCACAGACAGGCTTGACGGTGCGCATGCTGTACCGCTCGGCCTGGTGGTGCGCGGACGCCCGGAAACGGGTGAACACCGCCTTGCTCTTTCCCACCAAGGACGCGGTTTCGGACCTGCACAGCTCACGCTTCCGCCCCATGATGCTGGGCTCCAGCAAGATGATGCAGCTGATTGGTGATGGTGGGGTGGACCAGGTGGGCCTGGTGCGCATGGGTGTGTCGAACATGCGCTTTCGCGGCATGCGCTCCGGGGTGGGCCTGGACTCCTTTCCCGCGGACGTGCTGGAGTTCGATGAGGTGCGCCTCATGGATGAGAGGGCCATCCCTCGGGCTTTTGTGCGTGTCTCAGAAAGCAAAATTGTCAGTCCTGAGGGTTTGCGGGGCATCATCGAGCTGAATTCAACTGCAGGGTTCCCCAAGCGCACCATTGACATGTGGTTCCAGCGGTCCACCATGAATTACTGGCGGACCCCCTGCCCTTCCCCACACTGCAAGAACCATGAACTGGGCATCATCATGCCGTTGCGCTGGCCGGACTGTGTGGGGAGGGAAGGCAAACGGGTGTATTACTGCTGCCCGGATTGCGGCACTGAAATCCCGGACAGTTGGCTGCTCATGCAGGGCTGGTATCAGCCAGAAAACCCCGGGGCCTTGTGGGAAGGCTACCAGTTCAGCCAGATCCTCAAGGGGAATGGTTTTCTGCAAGAGCTCTGGGCGGAATACCTGTCCGGCGACAACCTGCAAGAGTTCTACAACAGTCGATTGGGCATCCCCTGGATGGACCCAGACGCGGTGCCCGTCACCAAACAGGTGCTGGAAAGCTGCATTGATGACTCGGGCGGCTATTACTACCCTGAGCCTCAGCAGGTGCAAGGGGAATGGGTCTCGATGGGCATTGACCAGCGTGCAGGCGAAAAGCATGTGTCCATCTGGAAGCTGGGCGAAGGGCGCACCTTCGACCTGGTACACCTGGAAGTGGTGGAGAAGTCCGGGCATGCCGCGGTGATGGCCTGCAAAGAGCTGGCCCTGAGGTTCCACGCCAAAATTGTGGTCACAGACGGTGAGCCGTCTTATGACTTTGCAATTGACCTGTCCAGGGAACTGGAGGGCATCGTGTGGCTGGCAGACTACACCAACGAGCGGCCCCAACGCATCGAGTTCCTGGATGAACGCAAGAAAACCACCACCAAGAAGGTGTCCGGGGAAGTCAAAACCAACCTGCGGGTGCTGCTGGAACGGTACACCTTCACCGACTGGGCCCTGAAGCAATTCCAGGCGAAACGGGTGCGCTTGCCGCTGGACTTCTATGCCCTGCACCAGGAACGCACCCTGGGCGGCGTGCCTCAAAACTGGAATGTGGCAGAAGAGTACCAGCTGCACATGGAGAATTACGCCCGGGCCAGTGAGCCGAAATACATCCGGCTCAAGGATGAAGCCCCGATCTTCTCCGGCCAGTACAGGCGCGTTTACCGCATGGTGGGGCTGGATCCCCACTTTGCCCACAGCACCGTGTTTGCTTTTGCAGGCCTGGTGTATGGCGGTGGTGATCCCACCACCTTCTTCCTGAGTGGAGGTGACACGGGTCCTGGCGTGGACAGCAACGGCATTCCAGATGCCATGAACATTGAGGCCTTGGAGAAGCAGGCTGAATCCCTCTTGGCGAACACATGCGGGATGTGCAAGCACTGGCAGCACCTGCAGGGCACCAAGGGGCGCTGCAACAACAAGCACGGTGAATTCTTCCGGGCCATCACCCAACAGGATGCACCGAAATGCAAATACTGGAGCAAGAAAAGCTGATTTTGGCCCTGGCCCATGCTGCAGATGCTTGATACGTGTCAAGTACTCTTGTTTTGGGGTGCTGGCTGGCCCTTGCTGGGTTTTCTTCCAATATACGCAAGGATGGTGTACCATGCTGGAGTATGGTGGATGCCCGCGTAGGGCATTCTTCAAGAGGGGAATACGGTGAGGGCCCACTGGCCCAAGTCCGTAACTGACGCGCAACGGTGACTGTCCTTAGTAGGCAGAAGTCCGAACACCTCCCATATCACTTCTCTAGCTGCATTGCAGTTTTGAAAGGAGGTGTGATTGGTGCGTCAGAACAAACCCCAGTCACCCCAAAAGAAAAAAGTCGAGAAGCACAGAGACAGCCTGGCCGTGATGGTCCTCAGGGGCGCATTCGCAAGCATCATTGCTGCGCTGATCGCCTCCTGTTTTACGGACCCGGCCACCCGAACGGGCATCATCAACGGGGTGTTTGAGCTTGCCAAAGGCGCCATTTTCGTGGTGCTGGGCTTTTACTTTGCCAGCAAGTCATCCCCGGGCGATCCCGGCGCCTGAGCCCTGCTGCACCTACAGCAACATCCCCATAGGTGTAAGCCTGTGGGGTGTTTTGTTGGAGTGCAAAGAGTCCTGCGCTAAAGGCCCATCAGACACTGGTTTTCAATCGGGCTGCAGAGAGCGTTTCGTTCAGGTCTGCCAGCTTTTTGTTGGGAACAAGCAGCACAAAACCTTGCACGATGTTCCCGGAGAGCTGCAGCATGAACCACTGATGGGAGTCTTGTTCGGCAGCCTTTTGCATGATGCAATCCACCAGTTCTTCATCTTCCTGGGGCTCCTGGCCCTGTGTGATGCAATCAAAAACATCCCGGGCCACCCGAAGCAGTTCAGGGCGAGAAAAGCTTTGAAAACGGGGCCCAAAAGGTTGGTAAAGATCCGCTAGGGCGCAACAGGACCGTGCGATTTCGGGGGGAACGTCATAAACATGGTGGGTGGGTAGACGACTCATGGTGCTCCATTCAGGCACTGTTGTAAGACCTGATTCTATTGTTGCTTATCTGATCTGACAAGACCTGTACAGGATGTGCGAAATACACTTAACCATACCTTTGCCTAACCAGATGCGTTGGATGGGGCTGAATGGAGCTGCCTCACACACGGTGGCGCAGCAAGCAAAATGCCTTACCAGCGGCTTCATGATACCTGGGCGGCAAGTTTGGTCTCAGAAGGGGAAAATTGTCCTCTCACACACAATCCTCCCTTTGACTTCAGGACATGAACCCAAAATAAGGACATGATAAGTGCTTCATGTGGCAAGTCAAGACCAAAAACACGATTGAAATGAACAACCCTCATGTCCTGGATTTGCAGTACCTTCACGCAACATATGGCAGTAAGGTGTTGACTCTGGCAACCCTGCTGGTGGGTGACAAACAGGTCGCAGAAGAACTGATGGTGAACACCTTTGTGGAGGTCCATCAGAAGTGGCACACCTTTGATCCACAGCAACAAGACATTCAGACGTTCATTCTGCAAGTGACACACCGGCTTTGCTTAAAGTACCTGTCCCAGCAACGGGAACGCCCCACCCTGCAGGTGAAATGGGATGCGAAACAAGGGCGGTTTGTTAAGAACCCTTCTTAAGCACCCTCACAATGAATCTTTCAGGGAACAGGGTGAGCCACAAACCCTGTTGGCACAGCTCAACAAGATGCCTCATCATTGCTGTTTTGCTGCCGTGGTCTTTCAAATCTGAGGCAACTGGTGGGGTTTCAGATGGGACCGAAGGCTGTCATAGGCGGCCCATGCTTCTTCTTCAGTGCCGGTGAACAGCACCTCATGCCCTTGGGTGGGACGCTGGGCCCTCACTTCAAAGACGCCGGTGCTTACGGTTTGCTCTTTTGTGGTGGTCCAGGTCCACCACAAAAATCTGTGTGTGGTTTCCACGGTCTTGAGGGCCTGCACTTGGTACACGGCAATTCGGGTGAACTGCTCCAGGTTCAAAAGGACATTATTGTTGCGCTGGACCCACATGTGTCATGACCTCCAGGTGTGTTCGGTGATCCCTGAGCATTCCAGGTCCTCAGGGCGGTATGCTTGCTGACCGGTGATGGGGTTGGTGTGCTGGGTGACCCCATCTCGGGGTTGCAGCTGGCACACCACGTACTTTTCAATGGTGTGTTTGCCCCGGGTCCGCTGGACTTTCAGCAGGATGCCAGCGTTGGACTGCGCAAGGATTTGCATGTCAAAACCTCACGAATCCTTTGCGCTTCCACCTGCGCATGGGCCTGCTGGCCTCCAGTGCTTTGGCGGCCAGGCGCTGGGCCCGGTGGCGGGGTTTGAGGGGGCGGCCCCTGGTTTTGGGTGTCAGTCGGGGGATAGGCTCAAATGTCATCAAGGGAATGGGAGACATGAAGCCACAAATGAACCGTGTCAGACGGCAAAGCAGGCCTTTCATGACTCAGTGTGTCACAGGGACTGCCGTAAGAGACAACTTTATAACTTTATAGTTGTACAACAATATAGGCACACAGCTGTGCTGTTGCAAAAAAACACCCCGACACCTGCAAGGCATTGGGGTTCAGGGCCAGCCTCATCACTTCCAGGCGTCCAGCACATCCTGGTACATGTCCTCGCCGTACTTTGCATAAACCCGGCTGGTCTCAATGTTGCTGTGCCTGAGCACCCGTGCAACCATGTCCAGGTTCTTGGTTTGCCGGTACAGGTAGGTGCCGGCGTAATGCCTGAGGGAATGCACCCCGCGGTACTTCACCTTGGCCCTTTTGCACACCGCTTTGATGTGGTCCCGGATGGTGTTCGGGCGTTCCCATGCCACAACGCGCACACCCTCACCTTGGCCTTTGGGGGCGGCTTCCAGGAGGGCCCGGAGGCCTGCGGGGATGGGGACCCGGGCCACTTTGCCGCCTTTGCCGTCCACCCGGATTTGCTTGCGGTCCAGGTCCACATCTCCCCATGTGAGCTTTGCAATTTCGTGGATCCGCAAGCCTGCATATGCCCCGAGACCAATGATGATCTTTTCCTCTTCGGTGGCAGCGTCCAGCATCTTTTTCACGTCTTCATCCGTGTAAGGCTGTCGTTTTTCGTGCTTGGGGGTGTTGTCCTTGACGGCTGGCACATCCAGGAAGGGGTTTGCTTCGCTGGCCCCGGCCCACTTGAGGGCCCGGTAGAAAGCAGTTGCAGATGCCCGGCGTGCATTCACCGTGCTGGGGCTGCTCCCTGATCGTTCCAGGTGCCTGAGGTATTCCGCTCCCAAGTCCTCACTGGGAGACAACAGCACCTCCAGCAAGTCTTCACCTTCCAGGCCAGTGCGGGTGAGGTAATCCAGGAACATGTTCAGGCCCGTCCTGTACGTTCTGAGGGTGTTGGTGCTGGTGTGGGCACCGGCTTTTCCCCATGTGGTGAGGTGATGCTTCAGCAGGGCCCACAAACCATCGTGGTCTGCGGCCAGTACCATCTCACGCACCTTTTCTTTGCGGCGCTCTGGCTTCACGGCGCCCCAAGGGAAACTTTCTGCTCTGTAACCGCCTCTGCTCATGCCTTCACCGTATCCACTGTATCAGGTAGAAATCCAGAACTCTGGTCTTGTCTTTTGCCCCTTGTCATGTGACTTCCAAAAGTTTGCCCCGAGTGTAGGCCTCGGGGCGGTAGCAAGGGAAAGTGCTGCACCGCTTGTTGTTATGCCTGCTGGCGGTTGTATTCTGCATAGGCCTTCAGCAGCTGGTGGGCTTCTTCCATTGCAGTGCTGGCCGTGCAGGTGCGGCTGGCATAAATGTCCTTGGCGATCAGCAGGGGAATGGGCAGCCCGTTGGCGGTGCTGTTGCAAAGGGTCTGGTAGAGAGCCTGGGCTTCGTCCTGGCGGTCTTCTCCTGTCTCTTCATCGGGGCCTTCCAGGTCGGTGTTTTCCAGCTGGCTGATGAAGATTTTCAGGGTGTCTTCGTGGGCCCGGGTGGTGTAGTAAAACTGGTCATCGTCCCGGGTGTAGGAGATGATGTCTGCAGGGTGAACAATGCGGTCTCCCTTTTCGCCGGCAAGACGGGCCAGGTGCTCCAGGTCGTTGAGCTTCACCACCTGAAAAGGGATGGGGGTGGGCCAGTCTTTGTCGGAGTGGCGGGGATCCAGGTAAACGTACATGCCTTGGATTTCAGGGGGGTGGCGGTTCCAGCTCACCCGGAGTTCGATGGGCACCCCGTCCAGCTGGAACACAATGATTTTGTCCCGGTGCAGATCGGACATCACGTATTGCAGCTGGTAGTCCTGGGGCTGCAGTTGGGGCAGGCCTGGAAGGTGCTGGCCGAAAGGGTTGAAACCTTGTTTCAATTCTTGGATGAGAGACAGGAAGAAGTCTTCGCGGCGCTGCACTTCGGCTTGCTGCTGGGCGGCCTGGGCTTCAGCGTCTTTTTGGGTGATGGCTTGGTGGATGTGCTGCAGGCTGAATTTGGTGGGATTTTTCATGTTTGTGTCCTTTCTGGAAGGGGGAGGGGGCTTTAAGCCCCTCTCCTTGTGTTGCTTCCTGCAGCACCGCGGGGGGTGGGGATCAGGGCAATGCGCATGCCCTGGGGTTCTTTGGGCCGGGGTGGGTTGGTGAGGTGGCGTTCAAGGAAGCCCACTGCATGGGGCCAGTGGGTCCATTTGCGGCCCTCCCATTCCCAGTACCTGCCGTGGCTGTTGTAGGTGAGGGTGGTAGTGGTCTCTCCTACGGTCACGGTGATGTCCTTGTTGGGTTGATGCGTGATGTGAGTCATGCTTCGCTCCTGTTGTACAACTGCATTGTTGTATAGTTGTATTGTAGCACAAAGCCGCAAGATAATAGTATTTATCAACGGTGGTGCGCGGAGACATAGAATGGAACAGCAAAAAACCCTCAAACTCCTGTAAGCCCCCAAAAAGAGGCCGGAACCACAAACAGGTACCATTGCACCCCCCATCACTGACCTGGCCGGGCCAGCCAGATGTTTCTTTTGATAGGATATTACGCTATCAATTGTTAAGGTCTCACTGCATTCCTGACTAAGGTTTGAACATGGATCAACGCCTGTATGTGATCGCCAAACCAGCTGTTTTTGCAAAAGCAAGACGATCCCCCAAACACAACCCCAACACCACCAGGCGCCTGGTGGTGCGCAAAGATGGGGTGACTCAGGCATACTGGGTGGGTGTGGGGGAACATGTGGCCGACAAGTTGAAACGGGGCCTGAGGGTGTGGCAGGTTGCCATTTCTCTGCGGGCCTCCAGGATCATTCCCAGTGAAACACCCCGGCAACCGGTGCCCCTCCAAACAATGGAAGCTGCCCGGGAATATGCTGGGGAGGCCCACCGTGAGCTGGTGCCTTTGACTGAGCGCCTGGCAAAGGCCACTGGAGGCAAAGCGGAGCCGCGGGAGTCCCTGAAAAGCGAAGAACGCATTCAGCGCAAGCTGGACATGGAATACCAAGGGGACTTCACCCGTGTGGTGGACATTTCAGGCAGCAGGATCATCTACAAGACCCTGAACAAGCTCTATAAGGGTTTGGCGTACATGCTTGAAGCCCCTGAACTTCAGGGCCGGATTGTGCGTTTTAAGGACCGCTTTGCGCATCCCGCGCCATCAGGATACCGTGATATATTGATGAATTTGAAAATGAGCAATGGTGCCATTGTTGAAATGCGTCTGGAAATTGAAGCTTTCAACAAAGCTGCTAAAGAAGAACACAATTATTATAAAGAGTCTGAAATGCTTTTATATCAACTTGAAATTGAACATAGAGCACCCACGTTTGATGAAGCAAAGCGCCTGCGGTGGCTTTCTGCCAAAGCCAAGGAGATCTATGCAGAGGCCTGGAAAGATGTTATAATCAGAAATTATAAGGGGGTGCAAGATGCAGACAGCTGAATATTTCATCATCGACAACGAGATTCTATTCAAGCTGCGTCCGACTGCCGATGGAAGCTTCTCTCCCGAAGCCCTCAATCCAGCAACTGGACAGTTTGAACTGGCTCCCCGATTCCTCCCCTGTGTTTTCGGGCGTTCTGACCGAGACACTGTGGAGCTCACTGAGGCTCAATTCAATGCCGAAGTGAAACGCCGAACCCCGGCCCCCATCGCTTCCTGAGCCAAAAAAATCCAGCGGCCCTGAGAGGCCGCTTTCTTTTTGTACATAATTACAACAATACAACCATACAGTTATACAACTGTATCAATTGGGCAAGCTGCCTGAGGATGGGTTCACCACCTGCTCTGCCCTCACCCACCCGTGCAGGCGCATGTATTCGGTGTTCATCTGCCGGATGTCGTACTCCGGTGGAACCCTCACCGCGATCACGTTGCGGTGGGTGCGCTGCAGCCAGTGCCCAAGGCGGTACAGTTCTGCCATCTCCTCCTCGTCCAGTTTGCTGCCCCCCTGGATCAAGATGATGTCGCCGGCCCGGATGTTCAGCACCTGGGTCGCAAGCAGGAAAGCACGATGCCTGAGGTAATCCCGACTGAACATCACTGCTCCCACCAGCAGGCCCAGCACCAGCAAGCCCAACAGGTATTCAGGCCAGGGCACGGGGGGCCTCACCTTCTGCAGCTTCCTGCGCTGGCACCAGCTGGGGCCGGCTGGACATCACCGCAATGTTTTCCTGGAACTTCTCACCCACAGTGGTGCAGGTGTGTTCTGTGACCATCTGCCAGGCGCACAGCCGCCTGGTGGCCTTGTGCTGCAAGGCATAGAATTGCAGCAATTTCCTGCCAAGGGCCATTGGTTGCTCCACCGGTTCACTGGTGATGAGTTCATAATCCTGCAGCACTTCATCGGTGGGCTCCCGGGTTTCTCCAAGCACCCCCATAGCAGTGTAGACGCTCATTTCCAGTTGCACGCTGTATTCCTCGGCAATCTGGCGGGTGCTGTTCAGTAGGGCCTGTTCTGCCTTCGTCGCGTCATCCATCACCCGAACAGTGCCGGGTTGGGCAAGGCTGGGCAGGGTGTGGGCGGCAAACATGGAGGCTTGCATCATCATGGCTTCGCTCATTTTCATCACAGGACCTCAATTCCAAGGGTGTTCAAGATGGCATCTCCCTGGGCTTTCAATTCAGGGACAGTGTTGGCTTCAATCAGGTGATCCGGGATCACGGTGTCCACGCTGGCTTCGCTCTCGTGGGCTTGCTGCTCAGCGGTCAGTTGCTGCTGTTGCTCCAGCGCTGGCCGTTTGACTTTGATGACCAGGCCGGGGCTGGAAGGCAGGGCACCAAAACCGTATTGCTCGTGTTCTTCATCCCATGTGTGGCTCAGCTTCCAGTGGATGGCCTCTTGCAGGGCCTGGGTGTGCTTGCAGAAAGATCCTCCGGTGAACCGCCCGAGTGGGATTCCTTTGACGGCATCGGCTTCATTGGCAAACCGCACATCGGTGAACGCCACAGGATCCCCTTTTTGGACCCTCACCCGGGCTTCTTCCAGGGCCAGGCACACCCAAAAGCCCGGGTGGATCTTCTTGCGGATCAGGTCGGTGCCCAACCCTTGCAGCTCGGTGCGGACATGTTCACTCTTGCTGGACCCGAAGTAACTGTAGAAGTGGGTTTCGATCAGTTCTGCCAGTTGGGGAACCACAGGCCGGGTGAGGTTGAGCCCGTCGTCAAGGATGCTGTTCACCATTGCCAGGCCTTTCACTGGATCGGCCAGCGCAATGCGGTCAAATCCCCGTGGGGCAAGAACTGTCTTGTAGAACGTGTCTTTTCCGTGCCGTGCCTTACCAGAAATACCTATGAGCATGACTGCCTCCTCAAAAGGGCTTTTCGCGTTTTTGCCGGTAATCCAGGGGCAGGGCCCCAAGAAACCTGAGCAGGTGGGCCCAACTGCTGACGTTGATGTGGTGGGCTGGGCTCTCAACGTGCAGGTGAATGCCGTGCAGGTTCTGCAGGTCATCGGTGTGGTGGACCACCCACACCTGGGTGCGTGAAATGCGGCTGAGGTCGCTGGGGTTCTGCATTTCTGGGATGTGCAAGGTGGGAAACCCGTTGAGGTCCAACCAGTCCAGAATGCCGGGGTGCCTGGGCGCCAGCAGGCAGGTGAGCAGTTTGCGCCGGTCCAGCCAGGAAAGCACTTCTGCCGCTCCCATCCTGGGTGGGGTGGCGTTCCTGAGGGCTTTGTTCTGCAAGAAAGCCTGCAGGCCGTCTTCTTCCAGGACGTGGGTGTTCATGATGCTGGCAAGGGTGACTCCGATCATGCGGGTTGGCCCTCCAGCACCGGGGCGGTGAACACGGCCCGTGGGCCTTTTTCCTGGTCCAGCATGAAGGCTTGCATGGCCCTGCGTGCCAGGGTGTACCCTTTTTTGTCATGCCAGCGGTCCACCCCGGACAGGCTGGGGATTTGATACCACAGCACCCCACCAGGGTTGCCGCTCTTTTCTTCGTGCAGGTGCCCGGTGTACCAAACACGGTGAAGGGTGCGGCCCCATGCTTCCCGGGCTTCACCGGCCATGAGTGCTGGCAGTTCTTTGATCTTGGCCCCATCCCCGTGGGTGAACCCCATGAGGTTGAGACCGTACACCGTGTAAACCCGGTCTCGGTGGTGGGTTTGGAAGGTCACGCCTTTGGTGTTCCTGAACCACGCCCGGAGGTAAAGCAGGCCGCTGATGGTGCTGTTGTAATCGTGGTTCCCGCGCACCTCCAGGAATTCCACGTCCTTGCACACCTGCCGCACCAGGTCTGCAGTGTTGGCAAGCAGTTCACAGCCTTCGGTGAGGATGCGCACTGCGGTGCCGTCGTTGTCCTGGGGGGTGCCTTTGGTGGTGCCGCCGAAGTAATTGTCTGAGTTGAAAAAGTCACTTCCCACCGGGAAAATCACTTTGTCGGGGCGCCCGTGAACAGAAGCCAGGTCCAGCAGTTCACTGGTTTTCTCGGTGAGCAGCTTGGCGGCTTCATCCCGGGAGTAGTGGGTGCCGGTCTCATCAATCCAGGCCCCTTTGCCGAAGTGCAGGTCATACGGGGGGATCACCAGGCAGTAAGGTTTTCTGGCCGGCTTGAGGTTCAGGCGGGGCACCTCATACTTGGGCACACTGGAGCTGAGGTGGTCCAGCAGGGGTTGAATCACCATCGTTTCCAGCTGACGGTATTTGTTGGCGTCTTTGCGGTCCTGTTCGATGGATTGGGCCTGGAAGCGCTGGGCTATGGCAAGGCGTTTTTGCAGCAGGGCATCGTCCACCAGTCCATCCACGTCTTTGCTCAGCACCTCCTCGTTGGTGAAAGGGTCGCTGTCGTGGGTCCAGCCGTGCCGGGCTTTGTATTCGATGAACCAACTGCGGGGGATTTGGTAGAGCACACAAATTTGGTTGATGGTTTGCGGGGCCCCATCCCAGTTGCTGTAAGCGGCTTTCATGGCCCGGTGTTTTTCACCTGGGACTTTCAGGGTGCAGTTGGCGGACCTGAGGAAGGTGTAGTAGGTGTCGGTCTGGGCGTCATAGATGTACGGGGCATCGTGAATCCAGGCTTTGCCGTCTGCTTCTTTGACTTCCGAGAACCCTTCAGGGCGTTTCGGGTCGGGGTCTGGGGCTCTCACCGTGTTTCCGGGCTCTGCGGTGATCTGGGCTCCAGCTGGGGCAGCAGCATCGTCGAACTGCACCTGGCCGGACAGCCATTCCAGCACCACCCGGGCCTTGCGGTGGGAGATCCCAAGCCCCACAATCCGGTAACGTCCAAGGTTGGGGTGTTCGGCTTTGAGGGCCAGAATCTGCGCTTCCAGCTCGGGGGTGAGCCATTCGGGACGGGGAATGCGTTTCACAGTTGACCCCGATCAAACAATGCAACTTTATAACTATACTGCTGTACAGTTGTGCTCATGACCTTATTTTCCTTGTGGGTGCCGTAAGAAAAACCTCGCCCGAAAGCGAGGTTTGAGGGATTCCAGAAGTTCAGCAGCTGGCACAAGGAACTTGGGGCGTGCCGCCTCGGGCTTTGAAGACGCCGGCAGAGTTGGCAACATCCACCAGGCCTTCAATCACCAGTCCATAGATGGTGTCCGCATAAGGCCGCAAGACAAGGGGCAGCTTTTCCACCGGGAAAGAAGACTTGAGCAGCTTGAGGGCTTTCTCTTTCTTCTGGAGGCTGGTGCTCCCATCAGACTCCGAGAGCACTTCCACAAAGCTGATGGCGGTGAGGGCGGCGGCAAGAATCAGGCGAATCAGGGTCACGGTCTCTTTGAGTTTCTGAAGCATGGGGTTATTTCACTTCCTGCTGCCGTGACACTCCACAGACCAGTTGCTGTGGTCGAAATTGCCCGAACAAGGCAGCGGCTTGCCACAAGCCACAAGGACCAGAAGGAGACCCATCAACACGGCTTTTATCATTCCTGCGCCCACTTTCTCTGGTGGGAAATTCCGAAGTCTTTTTCCAGGTCAAACCGGTGGCCGTGTACAGCACCAAATTTGTCTGTGCCCCCAAGGGCCAGGGCCAGCTTTCTGGACAGCACATCCTCATACCACCGGGGGTTTGCACACCGGGCAACCGCATGGGCGAAAGCCTTGAGCTTCTGCCACTCCTGCAGCTCCCCTTTGGGCAGGAAACGGCGGTACATGTCCAGGTGGTCCACGCGGGGACCGGTCTTCAAAGCACCGTTTTGCACGGCCACATCAAAAGCCAGGGCGAAACCCCGTTCGGTTTCAAACCCAAGGGCCAGGCAGATGGCCCGGGCGTACACAAAGCGGATCTCCGCAAACTCTGTGAAACCCTGCTGGGCAGCAGCCGTCTTGTAGAGCTGGGCAAACTTGTAAGACCACTCCCGGGTGGGCTTCCCTCCTGGGCACACCACATTCAAAAAGAACCACTCGGGGGTGCCTTTCCTGCAGGCCTCCGCAAACTTCTCCCCAAGGATTTTGCTGGCGGTGGCCGGATCCAGCTGCACGATGCGCTTCAAAAGGGGCTGCAACGTCCGCTGGCCCAAATTCCATTGCAACGGGCCCCAACTGGCCCCCTGCCCATCGAAATCTCCAGCGAGGTATCCTCCTTCAAACAGGCCTGTCACCTGCAGCACTTTGGGCTTAAGCGCCGGGTTGATCTTGTTCATCGGTGTCCTGGGCACCTTTTTTGGTGCCGGTGTCTTTGGTGCCACTGCTGGCCTCCTTCAGTTCATCGAAAGCTTGCTGGGGGTTGGGGAACAAAACGACTTGCATTCCAAGCCTGCGTAGGTTCTCAACGATGGATTTCGCCTCGGTGAAAACCAGGTACAGCAGGAAGATGCCCACGGTGTAATCCGCACCGGCCTGGAAGGGCGTGGCCTTGATGGACACTTCCAGCTGGTAAGCCAGAATCAGGGCCACGGCATAACCACTGAGCTTGGTGATGCTTTTCACCTTCCCGGTGTGGCTGCTGTAAGTTCCTTCCTTTCGGGATGCCGCAATGCCAGTGATGAGGTCCAGGATCAGCAGAATCAGAAAGCTGACATGGATGGGGGTGATGGGACCAAAGACGGCCAGCAGGATGCCAGAAAGCACCGTCTTCCAGGTCCAGCCTTCGGTGACGTTGCCCACAAGGGCCACTGCTGCATCAAAAAAGGTCAGGGGTTTCATGCCCTGACCTTCTGGGTTGCTGCCGTAACAGTGGCTTATTGCAGTTTCACCTTGAAGTCATACACCACAGTTCCTCTGACGCTGCTGCCGCCGTCATCCTGAGGGTTTTTGATGTTGACGTACAGGTTGAAGTAGGCCTCTTCGCTGCCGGAGTTGGTGTAGATGTGCAGGCTGCTGCCGCTGGCCCCAGAAGTTTGCCCTGCCAGGCCGCTGCTGCCCAGCACCGTGGCGCGTCCAGCAATCATGTCGCCGGCATGGTCATAATCCATGTAAGCCACTTCAATGTCTGCTTGCCCAGTGCCGTCATTGTCGGGGGTGTACTTGAAGCTCCAGTCGGTGATGTACAGGGAAGCACCTGGAGGCACAATCAGCTGGCCTGCAACAAGGGCAACGGGCCTGTACCAACCTGGGGCTGCAGCAAGGGTGTTCTTGCTGGTGCCCTGGGCGGGAAGGTGGCCGGCGTCCCCGGGAATGAGCACCAGGTGCTCCCGGATGGGGGAGTGCCCGATGTTGCCGTCTGCGTCCGTGGCTTCCACCCGGAAGCGGTAGCGTCCGCTCTGGCCTGCTGTGATGCTCTTGCTGGTGCTGTAAGAGTGGCTGCCAGGGGATGGGTCGCCTCCCACACCTGTGAATTGCGTCCAGGTGCCGTTGTTGACGCTGTACCAGAAAGAAAGGCTGGTGACGCCCTCATTGTCGGAATACGTGGCCTCCAGGGGAATGCTGCCGTAAGCGGAAGTGCTCTCTGCAAAGTTGTTGTTCACAGCCAGGTCAACGGTGGGCTGGGTGCCAGTGCTGAACATGTTGTAGTTCACCACCACCGCATTGGAGGTGCCAGGGTTGTTGAACGTGTCATAAGCAACGGCGGTCCAGGTGTGGCTGCCGCTGGCAAAGGTACCAGAAACATACTCAAAGTCATACACAAACGGGAAGGTGGTGACGGTCCCTTGCAGCACCCCATCCCTGAGGAATTCCACTTTGGACACCCCATTCACGTCCTCGGCCACTGCAGTGAAACGGATGGTTTGGCTTCCACCCCGGGGGGTGGTGTCATCCACAGACAGGGTGGTGCTGGGCCCGGTGCCGCCGTTGGGGATGTTCACCGCAATCACCACGTTGTTGGATTGGCTGCTGTTGTCCTCGATGTCAAACGCTTTGGCATGGTAGGTGAATGTGCCGTTGTCGGTGGCGTCCTGGTAGGTTTCGGTGTAGGTGAAAGGCGGGGTGAGGTCCGTGGCAACAAGGCTGCCGTTCCGGTAAAACTCCACCTTGCTCACCGTTTCATTGTCTGAAGCGGTTGCCACCAGACTCAGGGTGCTGTTGGGGGTGTTGAAGCTGGATTTCCCGTTGCTTTCGGCCAGGGTCACGGTGGGTGGGGTGTTGTCGTGGGCCATGTTGTAAGTCACCACAATGGTGTTGCTCCAGGCCTCGTTGTTGTTCATGTCGATGGCCTTGGCCCGGTACGATTGGGTGCCTGAACCCACCAGGCCGGTGTAAGACTGCTGGTTGGTGTAAGGTGCCGAGTTGTCCGCCCCCAAATAAACATTGTTGTTGTCTTCGTAAACCCTCCAGAACTGCACTTGCTTGATGCCGCTGGCATCACTGGCGGTGGCCGTCAGCACCAGTTGATCGTTTTGATAGGTGATGTTGGTGGTGTTGGCCGTGAGGGTCACGGTGGGCGGGATGGTTTCGGTGCCGCCTCCTTCTTTCAGCTCATCAATGTCCGCCTGCATGGTTTCCATCTGCTGCTTGATGAGATCAATTTCTTTCTTCAAGTAGGCGTCATTGTCCAGAAAAATCTGCTTGTCGCTGTTCCAGATGGATGCGTGGGCATCGGTGTCACTGGTGAAAGCTGGGCTGCTGGTCTTGAACACCGGTGAGTTGCTGGCGGTAATGTCTGCCATCAGTTGCCTCCTGGGAAGATGGTGTACTTGAACGTGTGGGTCATGGGTGCCTCAATGGTCCTGGGGTGAAAAGACTCCAGGATGACGGCTTGACCGTTCTGCAAAAAAACCCCGGCTTCGGTGATGGTGAGGGGGGTGGATGTGCCTGCAACGGTGGCGTGCAGAACAAAAGAATTCCCGGTGCGGACCACAGTCACTGGAATGCCTGAAAGGATGGGGTTTCCC
This sequence comes from Deinococcus cellulosilyticus NBRC 106333 = KACC 11606, assembly GCF_007990775.1. Classification (NCBI taxonomy): domain Bacteria; kingdom Thermotogati; phylum Deinococcota; class Deinococci; order Deinococcales; family Deinococcaceae; genus Deinococcus; species Deinococcus cellulosilyticus. The sequence continues at coordinate 25,817 of NZ_BJXB01000023.1, forward strand.
AAGTTGGTGTGTGAGGGTTGCGGTTTCACGGGGGCACCGTTCTGGTAACGTCCGTTCCCCACCCTCAGGGTGGCCCCTGAGAGCAGGGATTCTACGGCGTCTGCAACCGCATCACGCAAATGGTTGGTGGGAACGGCTTTCATGCTTTCAGGGTATGGACCACAGCCGTAACATCACTCCAGAGAGTGCTCTGAGAGAACCCAACCGCCTCCCAAATTCCAGCTGCCATCCAGCTTCTTGCTTCCATCCAACACTGGGCCTTCCACCGGCATCACTTCGTTGTGCTGCTCGATGGTGTGCAGGTTCACCCCCAAAAGGGCAGGGAACACCGGCACCGTCTGCTGGTGTTCCAGCACCAACCTGGGGGAGGTCCCTGCCAGGCGGATCCGGTTCAATTCCTTCACGATCCAGTGGATTGGCACCCGGGGCTGGCCTTCAAAGACCACCAGAAATTCTCCCCGGGCAGATCCAGGCTGGGTGCTTCCAAGTTTCCAGCTGCCGTCCAGCTTGCGGCTGCCATCCAGCTTCACCACCGGCTGGCTGGCACTGAGGGTCATGCGGTCCTCGATGCGCACCGGGACTTTGGCGACTTTTGACAGGTGTTGCTGCATGCCCTGAGGGGACACAAAATGCCCCCTGGGGATTGCCAGAATGCGGTGGCGGTAGTCCTCATCGGTCTCCCCATCGAACCTGCGGATCTGCTGCATGTTGCCGTACAACTCCAGGTAATCCCCAGTGGCCTGGGTGGGGTCCAGTTGCCGGGTGGTGCTGCTGGGATCGCTGAACACCTGCGCCAGGGCGTCCAGCAGCATTTTGTTGCCTCCGGTTTGCGGGATCCATTTGGGCAAAAGCCACTTGGGGCTGTACGGTGCTTCAGTGCCTTCCAGTGGCACATTGAGGGTCTGGGCCCCCTGGTTTCCGTCTTCGTCAAGCACCGTCAGCAAGAGGGTGGTGGTGTGCTCAGGCAAAGTGAAAATGAATGCAGGGCTCTGGTCAATGGGGTCCCTGAGCCCGTCCCAGTCTTCCACGGCGGTGGCTTCTGCATGGGCTGCGGTGGCCTGCACCACCCCTTCCGGGCAACCAAAAACGTACACGATCACCGCGCCAGCGGTGCGCCTGGCGGTGGCCTGGAAGTGCAGAGAGCTGGCGGTGACTGCCTGCCACTGGTGCTCCACTTGCCATGTGCCTTTGGGGGTGACTTTCAGCAGGTACACCTGATGCCTGCCTTGCTGCGGCAAGTCCTGGGCATGCAAAGCCAGGCTCACCGATGCCCCTGCAGGAACAGGGGTGTGGCCCATCAAGGGGACAGGCACCCCATTCACCTGTAGGTGGGATCCGTGCGAGTCATCCAGGAAAGCCCCGGTGAGTTCCAGGGTGGGCCCACTGGTGAGCTTCCAGCTGCCGTCCAGCTTGCGGCTGCCATCCAGCTTGCGGGGTGGGGTGAACAGGCTGGAGGTCCGCACAATGACCATGTGCCCCTGAAAGCCTGTGGTGGTGTACCCGGGCAGTTGCACCAACCCATAGCCCACGAGCGTCATGCTGGACCGCCCGACTGGTAGGAGAGGGTCACGGTGCCAAGCACCGCTTTGGTGTACCTGGGGATGGTGATGTTGCTGCTGGGGCTGGACACATGCACCGAATACACCCCTTCAGCACTTCCAAGGGCGGCAATCAACCGGTCCAAAATGAAATCCTCCCCCACCCGGTGTGCATCAAAGAACGTCCGGGCGGCGGCCTCCACCATTGAGAGGGCGCTGCTGCTGGGGGCCCTCACCAACGCTGTGAGGTCCACAGTCACTTCCGGCACGGCAATGACTTCCAGCAGGATTCCGGCACCCCGCTGCTGGTTGGCATTCATGTGCTGCAGAATGCCGGTTTTCAGGGCCTCAGACACCCCGCCTGGCCTGTACACGTACAGCTTCACGGTGAACCCAGGCACATCCGGGTCCAGGAAGTGGTCAACGGCCAGCACCTGTGTGGCCCGTTCACCGCTGGGCAAGCTGAAATCCAGGGCGGTGGCTTCGATGGCCTGCAGGGTGCCCCGGGCAAGTTTGGCAAAACCCCGGGAGATTTTTGCCAGCCGTTCTTCTTCGGCCTCGGCGTCCCTGCCGCCCTCCGCTGGGGTGGGGTTCGTGACAGTCTCAATCCCGAGAATCAAAGAGTTCATCAGGGTGATGGTGTCCGGGGCGGTGTTCCCTGCACTGCCTGGCAGGGTGGCAACCGCTGGGGCATCCACATACAAAGCCCCCACCGGCAAAATGACTTCCTGGGTGGTTTCATAACTCATGCCACTGGGGGTGCTGGCTGTGGTTCCAGCGGGAATCAAATATCCCTCGTCTGCCAGGGCAGACCGGCCAAACCTCAGGGTGGTGAGGGCAGCCCGTTCCTTTTCTTCCTCAAGGCCAAGCAGCTGGGCCCCGATTCGGGTGATGGCATTGCGAATGGCAGAATCCACCTCATAGGATTGCTGTTCAATCTCAAAACCCACCGCTTGCATCAGGGTTTTCTCAATGCCGCCGTTCTCCGTGTCAATCTCGATGCCAGAAGCTGCAATGAAATACTGCAGCATGGTTGCGGTGGCTTCCTCTTGCGTCTTAAAAACGGACACCTTGACCTCCTACGCGCAAATTCAGCGCAAATGACTCAGCGGGTGGAATGGGCTCCACCAGGGCGGCGGCAAACAATTCCCCTTCAGGCAGGTAGGTTGCCATTGCAAAAGCGGTCTTCACCCGGGGGTCCTGGTACAGGGTTTCCACCACATCCAAAGCGGCCAGCTCTGCCCTCCAAACGGTGGCCGACTCCCCAAGGTGATCTGCGATCCTGCAGCCGTAATTTGGGTCCGCTGGCAGCTCTCCCGGGTAGGTGATGAGGCGCCTGAGCAAGGCCTTGCGCAAGTTGTTGATGCCCCGGTCCAGGGTCACAGGCATGCCTGGGCGAATGATTTGAAAGGTGTCCTCATCCCAAAACCAGTCCTGGCCGTAAGTGGCAACCTCAGCAGAGAGGGGGGTGAGGGGCTGGGTGGGGGGATCCTCGGGGATCAAAATGGCGTCACCGTACCCAAGCACCTTGCGGTCTGGGTACTCCTGGGGGTTGCTGACAATAAACGGCAAGCGCAACCCGTTGGCTTCCACAATGTCGGTCCAGCGCTCCGGGTTCTGGTAGTGCCTGAGGGCCAGGGTGACAGGGTTATCTCCCTGCTGGATGGTGGTAATCATTTGATTTCCTTTGCCACAAAATCCAGCAGCATGCCGATGCCGCGGTTCAGCACCACCTCTTTGGGGTTCTGGGCCTTGATGAACGACTTGATGAAGGCAAACAGGGCCGCTTTGAAGGTGTTCTGGGTGGTGGCCGCATTCAGCAGCAGCTGCAGGTACTTCACGGCCTCACCTCCCTTTGAGGTGCTGGCGAGGCGCGTAATCATCTTGCCCAAGGTCTTCTTGATGGTCTGCAGGTCCTTCTCCTGAAAACCGTCCAGCAAGGCCCCTTGAATCACCATCACGTCCTGCACGTTTTTGTCTTGCACCTGCGTTCTGGCGGCTTTGAGTGCGCTTTGCATCACCGTCAGCACCGTTTGGCTTTCCGGGTCTTTGAGGACATTGCTGGCAACACCCAAAGCCACAACACCCAAATCCAGTTGCTTCACGGTGCCTTTCTTGAGGTCACTGGCAACTTTGTTTTTCAGAAGCTGCGCCACTTTTTTTTGCAGCACAGGGTTGTTGCTCTGGTGAGCCTGGTGGATCTCTTCAATCTCTGAAGGGGTCATGCGCTCACCTGCCCGGCGTGGCTGGAGTGGGGGCACAGGGCGTCTAGTTTCTCAGCTGCGTTTTGCTTGAGGGCTTTGCGGGATGTGCTCTTTTTGCCTTGAGGCAAGGGAATGGCGTCCACCCGCTTGAGGCCCTTGAGCCGGATGGTGTAGCGCTCGGTGAGTGGGCTGTCGCTGGAACGCACCCCAAGCGGAATCATGGTGGGCACCACAGCCCAATGCTGGCCTTCATAGAAGGCGTGGTAACGCAATTCCAGCAGGCTTTTTCCTGTCCGGGCCCGGCGCTGGCATTCCTCCAGAAAGTACTGCAGGTAGTGCTCCAGCTCGTGTTGCCAGGCATAAGCGCTGAGGGTCACGCCGTTTGCAGTGGTGGGCGTGATGGGCATTTGGCCGGCAATTTCCCACTCAGGGGGTGAAATGCCTTGCACATCGGCAATGGCTCCAGCCAGGGTCTCCATGTAGCCGATCCGTGCCACTTGACGGGGGTTGATGTTCTGGGGTGGGATGGGAAGCTGGAACACTCCATTTTTGCCTGCAACCTGATTTTTGGGCACCTTGTGGGGCTTGCCGTCTTCCAGAATGCGCAAAATGAAGATGTTTTTTGCGAGTTGGGCGCGGTGGTTTTGCGTTGGTGCTGCCATGCCTCAGGCTATAAACCCAAGCCGTCACACAATAAAAAAGCCACTCGGGACTTAGATAACGTATTACTCTATCAACATTACAGGTAGAACTGGTGCCTGCAGAAGGTGAACAGCAAGGGCTTCTTGTCTGAGCGTTCTTTCCTGGGAAGGTTCTCCAACACTGGGTTTTGCAGGCCCCGAACCACCACCGCCCCCACCTTCACATCTTTGTGCTGCACCCCAGCCTCAGACACCGCATACAGGCTGTATGAGCCGCCACTCTCCCAACGCACCGTGACCGGATGCCGGAAGGTGCATTGCAAAACAGGATACACGTCACCCTCCAGCTCTTTGTGCTCAATCTCCAGGGTTTTCACCCTGAGTTCTGCAGGCATCTCCTGCAGCTTCGTCTGCCACTGGGCCAGCTGGGTGGACCAGTCACCCACCGGCACCCTCGGCAGCGCCAGGCGCACCACACCATCATGAAAACGCTTTGCCCGGAAAGCCTGGGTGAGGGTCACGGTGGCATGGCTCCACACCTCATCAAAGAAGGTGGGCACCCAACGCACGCTCATCTGTCTCTCCTGCAGCTCCTGCTGCAGCTCTGCCGCCTGCCCCTGGTACAGCTGGAACTTCTGAGCATCTTCAATCACAGCCACAAAACGAGGGTGGCGCCGGCGTTCTGCATCTCCACCTTCATCACCAAAGCGCCACACGGCATAAATCCTCAGGGTGTCTTGCAGGGCAAACAGGGATTCCATCGGGTGCATGTCTGATTTTATAGGGTAATACGTTATCTAGTCCATAAAGCTGCCATAAAAATAGCAATGGCCTACAAGTCAGAAAACCTGCAGACCATCCAGGTGTCAGAAGGATCAGCCGTCCAGGGCCTCGCCATCTAGGTCTTTTTGGCATTCCAGCAACATAAATCCGCTGCTTCCCCAGTGCTTTTCCAACAACGAAGCCATTTGAGGGGTAAAAGGGCTTTTTCCATTCAACACATCTTGCAGCTGGTGTTCAGGAATTTTTAGCACAGCAGCGAGATCCTGGAGGGTTTCATTGCGGCTGTCCATTTCCAGCTTCAGGTACTCGCCGGGATGGACATTCATCTGTGATTTTGGGGTGTGGGTCATGGTGTTTAAGGGCCTGGAAAGTGCTGTCCAGGTCAAAAACCATTTTACTGAAGCCATGCTGAAGTTCGGTAAGGAAAATCACCAGGTTGGCATTAAGAATCTTCATCTATCAGCATGGAGAGCCTTCCTGACCAGCCTGCACAATGGCCATAAAAACCTCATGACATCCCAGTGACAAGACCCCCAAAAAGGTTTCACGTTCTCGGGGGAGTTGGTGCAACGGAACAGATTTTAACGGTGGATTTAAAAGAATCTCGACCAGAATGGCATTCCTCCAATTCAAAATGGTCTCTCTGCTGTTCAGAGGCAGAACCTGTTCCCTAACCTGTTCCCGATCAAACATTACTGAACTTGAGGGGAAAAGCCGACAGAAGCAGGGGGCTGTTGTTCAGCCCCCTGCTTTCAGAACCTAATTCAATCCTGCAGGGTGACGACAAGCTTGCCGCCTGCTCCACCGGTGGCGAGGCGTCCCAGGCCTTCAGCTGCACGCTCCAGGGAGAGCACTTCAGACACCGCCACTTTCAGTTTTCCAGAAGCGGCCTGCTCTGCCAGTGGGGCCAGCACTTCCCGGAGGGGCATGGCCATCACAGAACCACCAGTCAGCCCAGCGGCACTCAGGGTGGCCTCGTCAGGCACAGCGGCCACACCGGAAACCTTGCCCCCCTGACGGACAGCGCCCAGGGGAACAGCGGAGGGGTCCATGCCGTGCAGGTTGATCAGGGCGTCCACCCCGTCCGGATAGAGGGCACGTACCTGGTCGGCCACCGGGCCAGCGGTGTGGTCCACCACCTGGGTTGCCCCCAGGTCTTTCAGGCGGGCGTTGTCGGCAGCTTTGCCGGTGGCGACCACTTTGACACCACGGGCGGCCAGCAGCTGGACGACGAAGGATCCCACCCCACCGGAAGCCCCGTTGACCAGCACGGTCTGGTCTGGTTGGGGATCGATCTTGTCAATCACCTGGACCGCAGACGCACCAGCAAGGGGAAGGGCAGCGGCGGTGGTGAAGTCCAGTCCAGCAGGCTTAAGGGTGACGGCTGCAGCGGGGAGCAAGGCGTACTCGGCGAGGGTGCCAGCAGAGATGGGGGGTGCCAGCAGCACATGGCCCAGCACTTCATCACCCACCTTGACGTGGTCTACCCCTTCACCGACGGCCTCAACGATTCCGGCAGCGTCCCGACCAATCACCACGGGGTACGCGTAAGGAAGGCCCCAGTGGGCAAGCATGCCAGCAGCGACAGCGTTGTCGATGGGGTTCAGACCAGCGGCTTTGACGCGGATCAAGACGGTGCCTGCAGTGGGAACGGGGGTGGGGAGGTCAGAGAGTTGGGGTTGTTCGCCAGCAGCTGAAACTTGGTATGCACGCATGTGGGGCTCCTTGTTTGGGGTGCTCCGATCGGAGCAGCAGGGTGTGGTGGTGGAGGGGCCTGAATCAGGCCCGGGTTAACTGTCATCACTTTAGGTGTCATGACACGTAAAGTCAACTCCCCTCCCGGCTTCATGAAGACCAGGGGGACAACTGGCAGTCCAGAAATAGGTGGTATGCAGCTCATCCTGCTGTTGTCATCTGTCTATCACACGCACTGTGATTTTAGAGTCTGATGCGTGATTTTGTGGAAGTTCTTTTCCAGGACTGCCATCTCAGTACCCCCGATTTGCACTGGATGTGGCGGTCAAAACCCACCCCTTGACATTAAGCGTGATAACACCTATACTCTGGTCATGGGTTTGAAAGAAGACCTCCAACAGCAGGGATTCAAAACCCTGGAAGAAGAAGCCATGCTCAACCTCGCCCGCACCATGGTCCTCCTTGAAGACCATTCCACCCAGGTGATTCACCAGTACGGCATCACCCCCACCCAGTACAACGTGCTCCGTATTTTGCGTGGAGCTGGCAGTGATGGCCTGTGCAGGAACCAGATCCGGGACCGGATGCTTGACCGCATGCCTGACATGACCCGCCTGCTCGACCGCATGGAAGACGCTGGCCTGGTTGAACGGGAACGCAGCACCAGTGACCGCCGTCAGGTGCCCACCCGCCTCACCGAAAAGGGCCTGGACATCGTCAACAAACTCGACGACCCGGTGCATCAGTCCCAGCAAGAAGCTTTCGGGCACCTTTCCAGGGGACAGCTGATCACATTGATTGAGACGCTGACACAGATTCGGGAGAAGTTGCCCGTGAAAACCCCACTGTCACACCCTTAAGTGGGTTTTCTTTTGAAACAAAGGTGTTTAAACACCAGAAGTTAGAACAACAAGCAGCATTCAGTCACCCGCCCCCTCAACCCACCCAGGAGAAACACCATGACCACCCAGAACATCAGCCGCCCCCAGACCTCCAAAGCCCTCCATATTACCCTGTGGGTCCTGCAAATCCTCCTCGCCGCAATGTTCGTGATGACCGGCCTGATGAAACTCGCCATGCCCGTCAGCCAGCTTGCCGGACAGCTCCCCTGGGTCACCAGCGTTCCTGAATTCCTGGTCCGTTTCATTGGCCTCGCTGAACTCGCCGGAGGGCTCGGCCTGATCCTGCCCGCAGCAAGTCGCATCCAGCCCCGCCTGACCGGGTTTGCTGCACTGGGCCTCGTGCTGGTGATGGTGCTGGCCAGTGGCTTCCACCTCACCCGCGGTGAAGGCATGATGGTCCCCATGAACCTGATCATCGCTGCAATCGCTGCTGTGATCGCCTGGGGCCGCCTTGTGAAAGCCCCCATCCAGGCCCGCTGAAATGGGAAAAGGAGACCTGAACATGCCCAGTCCTATTGATCCCAAACTGACTCTCGGCGAAGTGGCTCTCACCGTCCGCAACCTCGACACCCAGATGGGCTTCTACCAGCAGGTGATCGGCCTGACCCTGCTGGCCCGTGAAGACGGCAAAGCCGTGCTGGGCACCCAGGATGGCCACCCCCTGGTCTCCCTGTTCCACAACCCCGGTGCCAAACCCGCCCCTTCGAACGCCACCGGACTGTACCACCTGGCCATCGCCTTCCCCACCCGCCCTGACCTCGCCCGCTGGCTGAAACACGTCAGCCCCCTGGGTTTGCGGCTGGGACAGTCGGACCACAAAACCCACGAGGCCTTCTACCTGAACGACCCCGAAGGCAACGGCATTGAGATCTACCAGGACTGGCCTGCCGAGCAGTGGCCGATGAAAGACGGCATGATGACCGCCCCGGACACCACTGCCATTGACATCCCTGGCCTGCTCAGGACCCTGGCCCCCGGTGATGCTGGATGGAAAGGGGCCCCTACAGGGACCCGTATGGGACACGTGCACCTGAAGATGAACGACGGGGCCCGCACCCGGCAGTTCTTTGAAGGTGTGCTGGGGTTCTTCATCACCGCCGACCTGATGGGAGCCGTGTTCGCTGGAGCAGGAGGCTACCACCACCACATCGGCACCAACGCCTGGCACAGCAAAGGTGGACCTGCCCAGCCCGAAGGCACCCTGGGACTCAGGCACTACACCATCGAACTCTCCAGCACCCAGGAACTGGAACGGGTCACACAGCAACTCCAGGATGCCGGAGTCAAAGTGGTGAAACACGAAGCCGGACTTTTTGTGAAAGACCCCGCAGGCCTCCCCCTGCTGATCCGTCCCCAGCCCTCCACCGCTGAAAGTGCCCTTTCTGCCCTGAACCCTGCTTTCAGTCCTGTTCACTGAGGCCCCATCATCTCAATCCATCCAGGGGGTGCAACTGCACCCCCTTTTTGCACCCCCAGGAGTTCCCATGTTTGAAGGCGAAAAGATCCCTTATCCCGAGAGTCCCACCATCGGCATTCCACCCCGTCACCAGTTGGCCCCCGCAGACACCAGCCTCGGCAAAGTGACCTTGCAGATCGCAGACTTGCAGAGAAGCCTGGACTTTTACACCCACATCCTGGGCCTGCACGTGCTTTCCCAGCAAGACAACCACGCCACGCTGGGCACCAAATCAGGACACGAACTCTTGGTGCTCAGGGAGAAGAAAGGGGTCAAGAAAGCCCCACACCGGGGCAGGCTTGGCATCTACCACTTCGCCCTGCTGCTCCCCACCGAAGGGGACCTGGGGAGGTTCGTGGCCCACGTCCAGGGGGCCGGATGGCACATCGGCATGTCGGACCATTTCTACAGCCAGGCCACCTACCTGCAGGACCCGGATGGGATCAGCATTGAGGTCTATCGGGACCGGCCCCGTGACCAGTGGGTGGTCACCACCCACGGAGAGATTGTGGGTTCAGCCGATGCCCTGGACCTGGACAGCCTCAAGAAGGCTGCGGGTGAAGGCCCATGGACCGGAATTCCAGAGGGCACGGTGATGGGTCACCTGCACTTTTACATCGATGACCTGAAGGAAGGGGAACGGTTCTACCACCAGGGGCTGGGACTGTCCAAAGTGGGCTGGGGTTTCCCTCAAGGCCTGTTCGTCTCGGCTGGAGGGTACCACCACCACATCGGCATGAACACCTGGGCGAAAGGCTCAAATCCTTCCTCCGATGACGATGCGAGGCTCCTCCACTGGGAATTGGTCTTGCCCGATGCTGTTGCCCTGGAGGCCACTGTGCAAGGTCTGGAGGCCGAGGGAGTCACGGTCACCCGCAGCCCGGAAGGCACGTTTGCCAGTGACCCGTGGGGCATCACCGTCCAGATGCTTGTGAAGTGAAAATCCAGCAAAGAAGCGGCCCACTGGGTCGCTTCTTTCTGTTACAACCCTGCTGGACAATCTGCATGGGCTTGAGCACCGTGCCATGTTCAAGTTCGGTGCACAGGGCTAGAGTTCAGCAGTGATGCTGTGGGATGGGTGCGGGTTGCTAACACTGGTGTAAAGCTGACAATGGGGTGCACCCCTTCTGTACCCGTTCATTTGAATTGAAATGGAGTTGTCCTGAAGAGGGATTTTTCTGGTCTACCGTTAAAATCTGTTCCTTTGCACCAATTCCCCCTTCTCCTCTGCCCCAGAACAGCTTGAAGGGCCATCATGACTTGAAGGGAGATCCCACATGCCCAAGTCTGACACCGAACACAACACGCATACCTTTGAACACTTGGTGCGACTCAAACTGCAGAACCTTGCCCTGGACACCGGAGACATCCACCTGGGCGAAGCCACCCGCGAAATCAGTGCAGTGTTCCTGAAACTCCATGAAGTCTTGAACGAGGCCCACGGTGAAGAAGCCACACAGAAGCTGCTGCAAGAAGCCCTGAGGCGGGTTCAGCGGGAATCTGGCATCCGAAATCGGGACTGAGTTCAAAGGCCTTTTGACCCAGAAGCAAAAAAGTTGCAGTACACTGAAAAATCCAAGTGTTGAGGGCCGCACCAGCGGCCCCTTTCCTTTTCCCACAACAAAAAAGGGACCCCGCTTCAGGAGGCCCAGTTGCTGCTTTTCAGGGTTGGTGGGTCAAGACCAATGGGACGAACCCATCAAGCACCTCAGGGCCCCTCAGAAGCGGGGTTTGCCTTTAGTCACCAGTCACGCGGAAAAATGCGAAGACTGAAGGTTATCACCTGTTCCCCAATGCCTGCATCAAACCAACTTTTCACTTCAATGTCCGGGTCGTGTTGAAACACTCCATTCAAATAGTCTTGCTGGAAGGACTTAAACATGGGGTCACGGCTGGTTATACGAAAAATTTCAATCATTTTGAGCTCCTTTTAAATAATAGGGTTGTACACCAGCCAGCCCATTCCTGGCTGCACAAGCATTATAGGAGACAGGAGCTCTCAGCGTTTTACTGGATGAACACCGTGGCGTTGGTGGCGAAAGTGGCATCACCGCGGCTGTCAACATCGTTGTTGCCCACCACAGGGCGCATGGCGGCTTCAGAACCAAGCTTGACGATCCCTTTCAGGACAATGGTGACGGCCTGCAGGATCATGGTGCCGGTGGTGTCATCAATCAAGAACTTGTGCCCCGCGGCGCTGGTGAGGGACAGCTGTTTGGTGGGGGCATCTTGCAAGAGGACCTGGTGCCCTGCAGCAGAATTCACTTTCACCTGCTGGCTGTTGCCGGGCTTGTCTTGCATCAAGAATTCATGCCCAAGGGCGGTTTTCACCCTCACAAACTGGTTGTTGTCCGGTTTGTCACGCATGAAGAATTCATGCCCCAAGTTGCTTTTGATCTGGATGAACTGGTCATTGTCGGGCTTGTCCTTCATGCGGATCTCGTGCCCGAGGGCTGTTTTCACGCTGACATAACGGTTGATTTCGGCTTCCTGGGGGTCATCGTGCAGGGTGATCTTGTGGCCCACTTCGGTTTCAATGGTGAGCTCTGACGCAACACGCTGGGCATCCTCATCCGGGGTGCTTTGAACACTGCCGTCTTCTGGGTTCCGGGCTTTCTCGGTGGCATCGTACATCCTGATCTTGTGGCCTCTGGCCGTCTGGACCTGGATGCTGCCGTCCCCAGTGATCCACACTTCGGCACCCGACTGGTGGTGAAACACCACATCCACTGGTGGTCGCCGCTGGCCCTGGAATGCTTTGCGCTCAGGTTTCTGGCCCATGCGCCCGAGGGTCCTGAAGCGGTCCAGCAGTTTGCGGATCAATCCCGTGTTGCTTTTGGTGCCGTCTTTGCGGGTCATGACGGTGAGGAAGCTGCCGTCCGGCCAGCGGTGTTCTTCGCTGCCGTCCCCAAAGTGGATGGCGGTGCGGTCACTGGGCAGGTGTTGCACCCGGGCGTGCTTGTCTTCCTTGAACAATTCGGTGGGGATGATGTGCCGCACTTCATCGGACAGGCTTTTGAGCCAGATGCCGCATTTGGGGTGGTTGGCGTAAAACGCAACCACGCCGTAATCGAATTTTTCAGGCAGCTCGAAGTCTCCTGCAACGGGGTGCTGGCGGTTGCCTCCCAGCCTCACCCGGATGCCTTCACTTCGGGCCAGGTGGGGCAGGAGCACGCTCACCTGGTAGTCTTCGGGGTGAACGTCCAGCACCTGGGCCAAGTGGATTCCACGCAAATCAGAACGCATGTTTTCACCTTCTGCGCTGTCACGGTAACAGCACTGAAGGTGGGGGCATGCGACGCACCGACATTGCCATTCCAGCGGTTTATTCGTCCTGGGTTGCGGAAGTGGACCAAGCCAAGATTTCCCGGGTGGGCAGCGTGGCTCCAGACCCGTCTGCGCCCCCTCCGCCTCCCCCCTCCTGCCCCAAAACATTTGTGGTGTGTCCCACGCACACCCTTGAAATTGACCTGGCGGCCACACCCTCCAGGCTGGTCGATGAGTACGGGGGGGCCCCGCACCTCAGCCACACTTTCACCGCCTTGCGGTCCTGCACTGTGCGCGGCATGAATTACTTGCTCACCCGGGGCATCGGCAAGCTGCTGCTGATGCTGGTGAAAGCTGAGGATGGGGTGTTCATTCAAGACGTTCATGCCCTGCCAGTCACGCATTCCAGCGTGGTGGCACACACTTTGTTTGATGCCCAAGACATTTCACCGGTGGGGCCCACTTTCATTCCTTTTGGCACACCAGTGACCTTGCAGCCTGAGCACTACTTTTTTGTGTTGATGGACGCCAAGGCCAAGGAACTGCATCCCACTGCCCTGGTGGGTGTGCAACTGGCCGTGAAAGAAAAAGACATGGGAGGGTTGCCCGCCTGATGGTTGTCCTTGCCTCAAACCACATTTTGGAAGAACCTGTCGCCAGTGACAGCCCCATTTTGCAGGCCGTCACCACCGACAGCAAATACACTTACTACAGGCCAGATGGGGATGAAGATGGTGGAGAATACAGCCTGGTGGGCCCTGACTTCTACATGGGTGCCAGCGTCCACCTGATTCCCCGGGCGTCTTTGTGCGTGGAGTCGTATGACAACAGCCCCAATTTTTACTTCTCACATGTGGTGCCACCAAATGCAGTTGATCCAGAAGGCAACAGCTACTTCTACACGGGGATGCTGCTGCAGGCCTGGAGCACGCAGTATGCCAACCTCACCTTGAAGGCCCTCAGCATCCATGTGCGGTACGGGCACCCTGGAAACCCCATGTATTATGAGCTGCTGGCTGTTCGGGAATATGGCGAAAAAGAACTGGTGGCTGTGCTGCACCACATGATTCCCGAATACCACCTGGACGAGAACGACAACTGGGTTGTGGATGGCATGCTTCCCCTGGAGGGCTTTTCCGAAAAAGGCATCATGCTGCACAAGTTCAACAACAGGCGTCATTTTGAATTGCGGGTGTCACGGCGCACAGACTATGGGGTTTCCCCAAGGGACCATGACCTGGCGGATCGCTTGGAAGTCCGCGACCTTCCCAAAAACACCTTCCTGCCTACCCCATCAGATTCCAACATGGTGTTACACCGCATTGAGGGAACACTGGATCCACTGGTGATCCCTGATGAAACGGTGCTGCTGCCCCTCACCAACACAGCCCCCACCCGACACGAAAGCCTGGCTTACCAGACCAATCTCTTCCGCAAGGTTTATCTGGTTTTTGATGTGCTGAGTGCTGTGGGCCTCAAGGCCATCAAGGTGAAGGTGGACCGGGCCAGCACCTCCGACACCGGCCAGCTGGTGTTGTCTTTGTGGTTGACGGATTTGAGCTTGTCTGGGCCTCAGGTGGACACGTTCAGCTACGAAGATCACCTGGTGGATGTTGCAGACACCACCCCGGATGGTTACATCGTTCACACTTTCTCTGAGTATTACAGCAACTTTTTCAACAGCAGGGTGGACACCCGTCACCAGTTGCACATCTCCATCCGGGATGCTGCTGCAGGCAGCTACATGCACAACCCCAACCATGACCTGTACCTGTTTTCTGGTGATCCTGCAAATGCTGTGAAGCCGGGTGTGAAGTTGCCCATGTGGGATTACAATGACACCGGCAAGCCTGTGCATGGGCTGACGGCTCCCAGTGGGGTGGCTCCGATTCTGGGCCTCACACACGGTTCCATCAAGGAATACACGCCTGTGGAGCCAGGATTTCTGGCGAGCCACACGGAGGTGCCTGCTGGCTCTTTGATGCTCTCGAACACCATCACCAATGTGGTGCCGGATGTGCGTTTCGTCACCCATCCTTACCAGATTGGAGATGACCTGGCCCGTTACCTGGGCAGTGTGGAGTTGTTTGGCCGCACTGAGGTGGGTCCTGCAGGTGGGCCTGTGGTGTTCACCGCCCGGTTGGAGCGCATGCCGTTCACATACCTGTATGACTTGAAACTCATGGGGGTGAATGCCAGCGCGGACCCTTCGGCTGAGCCGTTGGAACTTGCCTATGATGTGTTTGCAGTGCCAGGCCATGTGGACCCGGCCACATATGATTTCACTGACACCACCCACCGCATCGCGGTCTTCCGGCAAACCATTTACTACAATGGCACCGAAAGCACAGGGCTGCTGGAAGCGTACCAGGGGGACCCGGCACATGGAGGCCTTCTGCCTGTCGGGGGCGAAGTGACCTTGATGGTGCGGCTTGAGAACCCACCTGCTGACTTGCGTCATGTGGTGACGGAGTTGGATCCGCGGTTCATTCCGCGTTCCCACCCCACCTTGCGCATCGAGCCGGACACCAGTTACGGCACAGGGTTTTTCCCTTTGATGGAATTCACGTTCCTGGTGGCCCCTCAACCCGAAGCCATCACATGAAGTCTTTCTTGACTGTTATGACCCTTCAAAAGCCCATCTGACCCCTGAGCTTATTCAGGGGTTTTTGCCTTTCTGGGCATCAACACCACTGGCAAAAACATGTCTGAGGGGCCAGCAGCGGAATCTTGCAGTGCATAAGGGATGTATTCTTGACCTTGATATCTGATGACGGTAGGTTGCTTCCCATCAGGTGCAGCATGCCAGTAATTCTGCTCAATGCTGATGATGTCCAGGGCTATCAAGAAATCGCCCTTCCTGTACTTTTCAGCGTTGAGGACTTCTTGAGGGGTTAAAGTTCCCATGTCAAATTTGAGGTGGGTCTCAGGTTGGGTGGCCTCCTGAAGTTCTTGAGCGATGACAACCATTTTCTGGATGGAAACCCATCCTGTAGGCAATTTCCCATTCTGAAGTTCGATCATGAGGCCATTTTACCTGCCTGGAATGTCCTGATCGTGCAACCGGGGGTATATCTCTTTGTTCCAGGTGATCTTGGTAGGAGTGAGGCCTTCCACCCAATACGAGGGGTCCCGGTAGTGCTGGTCCAGGTGGCCGCGGTCCAGGGTGAGGTACGTGCGCCCTCCAGCGGTGGGGCTCCAGGTGAGGGCCCGGCTTTGGATGTGAAACTGGTACTGGTCCGGGCCTCCCCAAGGGTAATCCGTCAAGATCCGCTCCCCTGGCCGGATGTGGGTGGAAAAAGGCAGTTGCACCTGCGCATAGTAAGCTTTGTCCAGCTGATTGAACTGGGCTGCAACCCTCCAAGAAAGCTTTCTGGAGAAAGCTTCCACGCTGGGCTCGTCAGCAGTCTGAATCAAATGGGTGCCCCACTTGGCTGCACTGTACCCAAAGCGCCGGATGGATTCAGGGTTGGCAATGGCCCATCCCATCGTGAAAAGCATCTGTTCATTGACGTAATTTATCATCGGGTACAGCATGGTGAAGTTCTTCACCCGGCTGCTGTCCCGGTAGGCCACGGTCTCACCAATGGGCTCCAGCAACCCATCCAGGCGGTGCAAAGTGAGGGCATTCCACTCTCCAAGCTGGCCCTTGCCGTTTTCATCTGCATAAGGGTACGGTGCTCTGCGCATGATGACGGTGGTGGCCGCCTTGTCCTCTCCCACCGTTTTGGGGGCTGCCCGGGTGAGCTCTCCAGAGAGTTTCGCTTGAGGCAAGGTCTGCACGTACATTTCATGCAAAGGGGCGTCCTCAACCGACTTGATGATGGACCAAAACGTGCCTTCCATCGTGCTGAAAGACATTGCCATTGGTGCCACTGCATCCAGACCGCTGAGGCTGAGCCCCAAGTAATCCCCAAGGGGCCGCCCTGCCATGCCCCAATTCGACACCAGGTTCAGCATCTTGGACATGTAATTGAACACAATCTGGTGTGGCTTGGTGTTCAGTTCTTCCGCTGCGAACACCGCCCGGGTGCGCTGCACCCCGAAAGCTGTCCCAAGCCACATCCACCATGCCAGAGCGTCTTTTTGCAGCACATGCCCAAAACACTGGGCCTGCAGGGTGGTGGTGAAAGAAGACTTCTCACCCTGAATGGATTGCTTCACACTGGGATTCACCACGATGCCGTGCAGCACCGTTTCCCATCCTCGGTTGATGCCTCCGAACACAGCCAGGCCTTCAATCAAAATTTCATCCCCATCCCGAATCAAATCGGTGTAGGCCTTGCGCACCCCGGGCCGGATGGTGCGGTACCTGGGCAGGGTCAAGGTGGCCTGGGGCATGGCCCCCAGACCGTCTTGAAAGTTGAAATCCATGATCTGCTCGTAGAGGCTCATGGGGCCATCTGCAGTGAGGATGGTGGCTCTGATTTCCGAGTAAACGTAGCTCATGATCCGATGTGTCCTGTGGGTTGTGGCAAAACGGCTTGCAAGATGGTGGACACCCCGCGTTTGATGGCTGTGGACCTGGAGGTGTCTTCCATCCCTTTGACGTGAATTTCATCAAGCCCGATCACCTGCACCAAGATCCGCTGTTCTTGTGGCCTATTGGATTGGGTGCCGGACAGTCCAGGGGGCAACAGCAGGTCGCCTGGCTTGGGCAGCAAAGGGGTCAGCAAAGGGGTGCCTCCTGGGATTGGGGCGCCAGTGGGTTTCACGGTGGGTGTGACAGGCGGCGTTTTGGATGGTTTGGGCTGAGGTGTCTTGCTGGGCTTGGGGGTGGTTTTCGGAGATGCCGGCTTGGGGGTGAAGACCTCTGAGGGTTTGGGGATCACTGGTGGAAGCAGGGGGGTGGTCTTCTTGGGGGTGGTTTGCTTCTGAGGGGGCCCATACACCGGCTTCTGGGTGTTTTTTTTCGGGGTGGTTTTGGGGGGTGCAGGTTTGGGGGCTTTCAGGTTGGTGGTGGCCTCCAGGAATGCACTCCACCACGCCGTTTCATCGGTGATGGCTTTGCCCTCTTTCAAGAGCTCCATGTGCAGGTGGATGCCATCTGCTGCACCTGAATTGCCCTCGATGCCCAACAGGTCCCCTTCTTTCAGCACCTGTCCGGCTTTGACTTTGATGGCGTCCAGGTGGGCCAGCCTTGCAACCATGCCGTTTTTGAGCTTCAATTCCAGCATGTTGCCGTACCCATCGTTTTGGTTGTTGTCTTTGGTGCCCGGAAGGGCCCTGAGCACCTGGGCACCAATGAACGGGTTTTTGATGGGGTCTTTGGTGCTTTTGTTGCCGATGCGGAAATCAACCCCCTGGTGGGTGGCTGGCAGGCCGGGGTACTGCTTGCGGATCTGCTGGCTGTAAGGGGTGCCCACTTCCAGGTTGATCTTTGTGGCCCCGAGGGTGGTGAGGGCCGTGGTGATGTTGGTGCTGCTCTTGAGGGCGGTGGGGTTCAACTGGCTCAAGTCATGATCCGGGGTTTCTTTGCCTGGTTGGGGGACCGTGCGGGATGCTGGCTGGGCATCAAACTGGGTGGCTTGGCCCACCAGTGCATTGAAGATCTTCAGGCCATAGTGGTAGTCGCTGATCCCGTCTGCATGGGGCTTTTGGCTGAACTGCTTGGGCAACAGCAGTTTGCCGTCTTTCATCATGCCGTTCCAGTTGCCGCCGTTGTGCCACAAGGCACCCACGGCTGCAGCAACCATGATGTCCCGCTCGGCTTCGCTGCCGAACTTGGTGCCTTGCTTTTCATACTTGGCCCGGACCTGTTTGGTGTAATCATTGATGAAACCCCGGGCAATCTTTTCGGCTTCTTCTGGGTGGTCGGTGATCCACTGGCGTGCCTCTTGCAGGTTGGTGAGGGGCTTGCCATCGGCGCCTTTGATTTCATAGCCCAAGTACTTCTTGTCGTAATCCCCTGCAGGATTGGGGTTTTTCGGATCCCACCCAATCAAATTTTGGGCCTGCAGCTGGTAAACGCCCCGGGCTGAGCCTTTGTCCATGTTGGGGTTTCTGCCGCCTGTGCTCTCCACCATCCCGAGGGCCCAAAGGGTGCGGTCCTGGGGCACTTGGGCGGTGGACTTCACCATCCATTGCTGGCTGTTGCCGCCTGGATTCCCATTGAGTTTTCCTTCTTGCAGGATGGAGTTGGTGTCCAGCACCCCTGCGGCAAGCTTGGCAAGGTCGGACCTGAATTTTGCCAGCTGGTTTTCGAGGGTGCCGGTGAGTTTCAGGCTGGTGGCTGAGTTCAGCCATTCGGTTTCCTTCACGCTGGCATCTTTGTACCGGGTGGAGTAGTCCAGGTAATTGCGGCCTTGCGGGTCTTCCATTGGGCCGGCTTTTGAGAAGTTCCCGGTCTGCTTCTGGGCTTCTTTGAAGGTGCCCACGAAGCTGCCTTTTTGCCCGAGGAACTGCAGCTGCTGGTCTCCTTCAAGTCCCCAATCGGACAACATGCCGGACAGGATGGCTGCGTTGCCGCCCGAAGCGTCATACATGGCCTGGGCCAGTTTGGTTTTGCTGGCCCCGCTGCCCCGTCCAGCCCGAATCAAATTCAGGGCTTGCTGGAAGGCCATGAATGGGCTGCTTTTCTGCAGGGACTCATACCCTTTGGCTTCATCCCCAGTGAGCCCCAGTTCCTTGGCGGAAAAGCCTCCTGTGCTCTGGAACAGGTAGGCTTGCTGGGCGTAATTGTCCTTGCCGGTGATGCCTCCCATGAGGCTGTCCATTGCTTTGGCCCCTGCCTCGCCCTGCAGGGCCCGGTTGCCGGTGCCGGCCAGGGCTTGCTGCAAACCGGCCATGTATTGCAGGCTTTGCTGGTTGCTGGTGATGCCGTTTTTGTAGTTGGCTTCGGCGTAATTCACCAGTTGCCGGATGGTGTCACTTCCAGCCACCCCCACCTTGATGCCTTCAGAGATCGCCATTTTCAGGGTCTCCAGACCTTTGAGGTTGTCGCCCCTGCCGAGGGCCCCGGTGAGGCTGAGGGTCCGTCCAGCTTGGGCGGTGACGCCTTCATCCATGCCCGTCACCCGGCTAAATTTCAGCAGGTTGGTGACATCCCCACGCATTCCACCTGGGAGGTTGTAGGTGGCGGCAACCTGTCCGGCATCGGCTGCGGTGTAACCCAGTTTTGCCAGTTCAGGCAAGGTGAGCAGGTCTTTGCCGCGGAACAGGGTGAGGGGTTCTTTCTCGTAACCGTATTGGCGTGCCAGGTCTGCATCTGCCTGCACGGTGCGGCGTGCCACGTCATTGGAGCGGGTGATGCTCCTGTCCAGGTAATTGACGGCGCCCATCGTTCCACCGATCACCAGACCGGGGATGCCAAGCCTTCCAAGCACACTGCCCATCAGTCCACCGGTGCGGAACATGCTGAGGGCCTGCAAAGCCATGTTTGCCGCACCGCCACCTTCACTGCCAGCGTCTGCAGGGGGTGGGCCGCCAGGTGCCCCGGGCCCACCTCCACCTGCAGGGCCAGGTCCTGGATTTGGGTTGGTGTTGCGGTAAGCTTCTTTGGCGTCCTGCAGGGCCTTGGTGAGTTCGTTGATGCGGTTGGTGAGTTCCTGAACGCGCTGCTGGTCGGCTCCACCCTGCGCGGCTTGCCCAAGCAGGCTTTGTGCAATCCCCAAGCGGCGCTGGATGCTCACAAAGTCGCTGGGCCTGCTGGCTGCATTCAGGTAAGCATCTGTGGTAATCAGGTTGCCTTGCACGCGCTGCAGCAACCCATCAGGGCTGTTGTCTTTCAGGGGGTTGGTCCTGCTGGGGCTTCCAGCTGGGCCTGGGTGGTTTTTGAGGTCCTGAAGCTGCTTGAGGATTTCGGGCAGGATGGTGTGGTTCTGGCCGGCTTGCAGGGCTTTGATTTCTTTGACCACATCTCCAAGGCCTGTTCCTGCAGCACCCTGAACGGCAGCAATGTCCTGAAAGCCTTTGATGATGTCTGGAAGCATGTTTTTGACTTCCCTGAGGGTGTCTGCTGCATGCTTGAAAGCTTCGTCCATGACTTTGGCGGCTTCTCCTCCAGATTCAGCCATGCGTTTTTGGGCGGAATCCACCTCTCCAGCCTGACGCTTGATGTCTTCCAGGCCGTCTGCGTGGGCATTCACGCCTACATCAATGGTGACTTTTGCGTTACTCACTGCTCCGGCGCTCCTTTGGCATGTACGTGCCGCGAGGACCTGTGAAACCAGTGCCGCCTGGCAGGGATGCTTTCACAGCTTTCTCGTGTGCAAATTTTTCTCGGATGGTTTGCAGGGTTTTGTGGTCTTTGATGGCCTGGTGGTACTCGGGGTCCTCCATTGCCAGCACGAACACCGCCAATTCTGGCGTCAGGGTGTCACTGCCCGGGATTCCCAGACTCTTGAGGGGATCACGGTTCAGTGCTTTGGCTGCCCTCCAGATCAGTTGGGTTGCTGTTTGGTCCACCGTTTCCAGCAGATCGCTGTGCGCCTGGTCGAAATCGTTCGCGGTTCACAATGAAATCCGCATACACCTCCCACAGCACATGCTCTTGGTGCTCTGCCAGGGTGCCGATTTCCAGCAGGCGCTCTCCGCCTTCGGTGGTCCACCATCCTTCAGGGGCCGTGTCGATGATGAATTCCAGGGTGCAGAGCGCTTCTGTGAGGCTGCGCTCCGTCTGGGGCATGTCTTCCCACTTGTAAGGGGCACACAGCTGGGTTTTGCGTTTCCCGATTTGGATGCGTTCATACAGGGTGGGAATGTGGTAGGTCACGGGGCCGTTGAGCTTGGGGTCCGTTGAGGACTGGACATTGAAAGTAAACTGCATGTTTCCAGTGTCCAGCGCAACTGCCGTAACAATGCTACAATTTTTCTCTGAACGGCTGTTTTGAGGTGTGTCAAGTAGCAGAGATTCTTTGGGTTGTTAAATTTTTACAGTTTGTACTTGATATTCTTATGCACTCAAGAATCCATGATATGAATATCACGATTCTTATATAATTTGTACGGGAAATCCCTGATCTTCTCATGCTTCAATACAATGCAGCATTAGGTATTTTTTACTAACATGAAAACAATTAAAATCATGATGCTAAGATTAAGCTTCTCACACAATTTGATTTTTTTGCATGTTATACTTTCCTTCGCCTGTTCCAAATACAGGAAATTCAATTAATGGAGTTTACAATGACTAAAAAGACCGCCCTGCTCCTATCTGTCTTTGCTGCCCTTTTAGCCTCTTGCGGCAACAATAAAATTGATGCCAGCTTTGAAAAGGCACAAATTATTAAAGATTCTGAGACAGGAGAAGTTTTGTATTTCTCAGGTGGTGGAAAGGAAGCTGAGGATTTTCAGAACACGATGATTCAACAGGAAATCCAGAGGCAGACCCCTGAAGATGCCAAATACTATCAAGCCATTCAGCAAGCTGGTGGTTTCGGACCCTTCCACCTCAAAATCATGAACGGTGACTCCAGAGAACTCAACGATTTCTTTGAGAAAAGCCACCTGAACTTCGTGGATGAAACCAGCAGCCTGGAAAAACAGGCCATCACCGACTGTCCACGGCTTTTCCCACCCGAGGACCGAGGCTTGCGCAAAGTCGGGCGTCAACTGTCCATGATTGACAGCATTGGTCGCCCACAGAACGCTCAAATCTGGTACCCACCGAAACCCCAAAGCCTTTACAGCAGGGTCGCCTGCCAACAGCAGGTTGGTGCCATGGGACAAACAGGAGACCAGGGTGGTCACTTGATCGGCTACACCCTGAGTGGTTACAACAAACGGGCCAACATGGTGCCTCAAAATGGCAATTTCAACACAGGTTATTGGCGGGTGATTGAAGGCTACATCAGAGAATGCATGAACAGCAAATCTGCGACCAGCGTTCACCCTGTCTTGTACCGGGTGGGTGTGGCTTACCCCAACAATACCACTGTGCGTCCTGACCGCTTCACCCTTACACTCCACAAATACAAGATTGTTCTGGGCATCACCACGCCCGTTCCTGAATACACCATCCTGGCTGTTTTCCAAAATCAGCCTCAGGGTGGACCCAATGGTCCTGTCTTCGCCGCCAACCTGCGGGCAGACTTGAGATCCAAAAACTTCTGTCTTTGATATGCAAACTTCACTGGGGGTTAGGCTTGAAGCCTAACCCTTTTGCCATTGATCGAGCGCCATGAAAAGGTTGGGGGCCAATTCACCATCGACCCTGGCTTTCAAGGATTTGGACTCTTCTCCATCCACGTCCACCCCTTCAAATCCCCACTCCCCCTGCTGGTACTTGCTAAGCAACCAGCCTAAAAAGCCTTCAAATGAGGAGGCAAGCACATGCACATGGTCTTCATCTGACCCAAAACTGATCACCTGTCCTGGTGTGCCCTGCTTGTCGGGATCAAAATCAAAGCCCAGGTAATTCCCACACCAATCTGTGGCAAAAGGGAGACGCAACGGACTGATGGGGATGGGCTTGGCGTACCCCGCCGGAAAAGCCCGCTGCCACTCAAAGGTGGGTTCTTCCGGCAATTGCCTTTTGATGTCCTCAAACATCAGCCAGGCCTCTTTGATCTCCTCGAATCCCATCCAAGAGAGGCCCAGAAAAATGCCTTCGATGGTATAAGGAACCTGACCATTGTGTGTGTGGTAGATGCTGGTGAAATCTTCTGGCACCGCCAATCCCGTGCGTTTCTGCAGGTCCTCCCAATCCAGTGGACAGGCCAGCGGCATCAAGGTTGGGAGTGCTTCTGGGTATTGGTTTTGCAGCCACTCCATCAGCTGTTCCCATAAATTTAAGGTGGAATTGGTCATCTGCCCAGCTTAAATCGAAACCATGAAAGTGGCATTTGATGGATTTTTCCCTCTTCCAGCCGGGAACGCACGGCTTCTGTCGAGATGACAGGTCCACTGGAGCAATCCTCACAGCGCTTGCTCCAACAAAAACAAAACGCCCCAGACGGGGCGTTTCATGTCACCTGGGGTTTACCTGGTGCGGGTGACGCGCTTGTTGGTCAGGGCATCATTGAGTTTGCTTCTGGCGCTGGCGGTGGTGGTGTTCTGGGGGGTGGCGTTGGTGCCCACACCGCCGCCGTTGCCGTCCTCAATTCGGATGGCCTGGCCTTGCACGTTGCTTTCCAGAGGGTTGTTGGCGGCAATGCTCAGGTCCCGTCCACCAATGGTGCAGTCGCGGATCACAAAGATGGTGGTGTTGTCGCTGTCGTCCAGGGCTTCCAGGTCAAAGGTGGAAAGCTGGGTGATGCCGTTGCCAATGCGCAGTTCCTCGATGGCAGAGTCTTTCCACAGCAGGTTGCTGATGGAGAAGGTCACGGCCAGCTGGGTGTGAACGTGTTCTTTGGCTTCTTCCCCACCGATGGTGTAAATGCCCCGGGGGGAGGTGTTCTCGCTGGCGCGGACGCTGGTGCCTTCGGCAATGGTTTGCCCTGCCAGGTTGATGCGGCACCGGTTGGCCGTGCGGGTGTTGCTGTCATTGATGGCTGCCATGTTTCAGGTCTCCTTATGCAGAGGCAATGATGCGAATGGGGGTGAGGTAGGCGGTGACGGTGATGAACGCCACTTCTCCAACCGGGTGGGCTTCGTAGGTGACCCCCACCACATCCAGGCCTCCAGCGCCGTAGATCACTTTGACGTTCTTGTAGGCCGGCTCCGGTTCGCCTTTTTCATTCACTCCAGGGGTGATGAGGCCATCTGGGTTGGTGATGGTGGACACCTGCTCGTTGAGGACACCCACCACCTTGTTGAGGATGGTGTTCACGGTGGCCTGGTTGCCCCGCTCTCCGATTTCGGAGTCCAGGCGGTAACGCACCAGTTTGCTGAGGGTGAAAGCCACATCCACCCCTTGCTGCTTGGTGAGCACGGCATTGTTGCTGGCGGTGTAGGTGGTGATGGCCTGGGTGCAAACCCAGTTGCCGGAGATCTCATTGAAGTGGGCGGGGCATGCTCCCATCGAAAGCAGGTCTTCGAGCTCGTCAATGTCGAAGCTGTAGTTGAAGTCAAACACGTCCAGCTGCTTGTTGGTGGGGGAAATTTCCGGGCGGTTCCCGGCTTTCATGCCTGCAAGCATGGCGGCGTAGTAGTAAGCGGGGTACACTTCGCGCTTGCCGGTGTCGCGGCTGACCAGGGCGGGTTCGTTGGCAACCACCACCACGTTTTCTTTGCCGAGGGTTTTGCAGAGTTCTTGCACGCTGGCCCGGAACCCGGTTTTGGTGGTGCTTTTGGTGGGTCCGGCGTACAAGAAGCGTTCTTTGCGGTGGCGTGCATCGGACTGGGAGATGACGTGATCTTTTGCGGCGGCCAGCACCAGGGGGTTGCCGGTGCCGCACACGATGCTGTGGGTCTCGAAGCGTTTTGCCACTTCAATGGCGGCCAGCCAGTCGCTGAGGGTGGGGGTGGCACCTTCGGATCCACCGGTCATGAATTTCCAGCTGTTGACGGCAGTGGGGGTGCCTCCAGTGAACTGGAATTCCAGCAGGCCACTGTCTTCCAGGGCATACTGCAGGGCTTTGCCGCCAATGGTGAGTTTGGTTTTGTTGCCACTGAGGGTGTAGGTCTGGGCCAGCAGGTCATTGAGGGGGACGTTTCTCAGGAGGCCCACCGCCCGGGCGGACCATTCTGCGGTGCTGTTGATGGCAGCAATCAGGTCCTCGGTGCGGTTCACCATGTCGGCGGTGAACACGTTGGTGTCATCACCGACCAGGGTGAGGGTTTTGTCACCTCCGTCATCGGTGATGGTCACAGAGGGGATGCTGTTGCTGCCCACGTAAGTGAGGTCAATCACGGGCCCGAGGCCCCTGAGGTCTTCACCTTTGACGTTCAGGAAAGTGTTTTCGCTGTAAAAGTCAATGCTGCCGTCCGTGTTGATGATCTGCTTGAACCGGTTGGCGTTGCCGGGTTTGCCATACAGTTTGCTTTTCAAGATGCCGTGCCCGAGGTCTGCGGTGGCCTGGGTGGGGTTGCCGACACGGATGAAGTTCACTTCGCTGGCGCCGGCCAGCTGCTGTGAGGGGTTCATGGTGATTTCCACCAGTTTCGCCCCTTCACCACCAATCAGTTTGGTGCGAATCTCATCGAGGGCCCGAATGACGGTGACATCTTGTGGTTTGCCTCCAAGGGCAGTGGCAATGACGGTCACGCTGCGGCTGGGGCCAAGGGTGGGCTGCTCCATTGCGTCCACATTGACGGTGGACACCACGCCTGGCACGGAAATGCGGCGGTTGGCAAAGAAAATGCTGCTCATCACTTGACCTCACTTTTCAGCAGGTTGTGAACCCGGTTTTGCCAGTCTTTGAGGGTGTGTTTTTCGCTTTTGGCGGCATGCCGGAGGGCGCTGGCAACAATGCTGGGCACGTTGTTTTCAGCAATGTAGTCTTCGAGGGAAAGAATTCGCTCCTGTTCCTGTTTTTGGGTCTCGTCTGCCATGCTTTCAACGTATGGACCACTGCCGTAAGAGTCCTACGGCTGGTGGATTTTGACGCGCCTCACGTAATCCACAAGGCCATCAATGGTGATCGACTCACCCAACTGCAACCTGCCGTCTGGGGTCACACCGCTCATCATGCTGAGTTGGGGTTCCACGCCCTGCCATCCGGTGTCGGTGAACAGGGTGAAGTCGTTCAGCAGGCACTGGTGCAGGTGTTTTGCCAGGGCGTTGCGTTCACTGGGGCTTTCGGAGAGCACCAGCAAATCCACCCGGCTGCGGCCCCGGTGGGTGTATTCCTCGTAGGTGGCGCCGGTGGCGTCCGTGCCACGTCCGCGGTACTTGCCGATGCCTGAGGGCATGGGGCTGATGGTTTCATTCAGCAAGATGCAGGGCAGCGGGTCGTCTTTGGCAAGGGAATTTTGCTGCAAGACGGGTATTTTCTCGGTGGGCACCTTGAACATTCCGGCGTCAATGGCCCGGCCAAGGTGGTATTCCAATCGTTGCCGGACCAGCGTGCGCATGTGGGACACATGGGTTTCACTGCTGGGTGCAGTGGCGTCCACCCTGGTGGTGATAGGCTGGGCGAGGGGGTCATTGAGGTTGAACAGGTGGTAGTGCTGGGCGGCCAGGCCCACGCTCTCATGCAGGTCCAGGGCCATGAACTGCACTTCTGAGGTTTCCAGCATCACCCCTTCGGGTTGCACAGGGCGGAGGTTGAACCCCGGCTCGGCCACTTTCCGGGCCCCGTCCAGCTGGCTCCAAGTGATCGGGGTGGGGGTTTCGGTGGCAACCAACAGGGGCAGTTCGGTGGGTTGCACGGCCAGGCGAAGGCTGACGGCACCACCACTGGGGTGGCTGATGGCTCGAATGATTTGCATGGTTCATCCTCCTTGCATGCGCTGGATGTCGGCGTTCAAGGCTTCATTGATGAGTTTGGGGTACTGTTGCTGCACCCACTCGTGGACGTGCTGGCTGATGCGGTACGGCTGCATGCCCGGGTGTTGCCATCCCTCGGAGTCCTCGGTGATGACCCGGAAAGTGAAGTACTGGCTTCCAAGGCTGGAGCTCTGCGGGTTTTGCATTTTGACCATGCCATTCAGCTGGGCCCCAATGCCGGTTTCAGGGTCAAGGCCCAGGTCTGCAATGTCATGGTGGGTGAGGCGGTCTCCCCACCGGTACACGTTGCGCTGCACGTTCACGGATGGGTCATGCACGCTTGGGGTGTCCCGGGTGCCCACAATCATGCTGGGGGTGGTGTGGGAAAGCATGAAGCTGTGTACAGCCTCCGGCATTTCCCGGCCAGCGTAAGCCCCCACCGCCAAGCTGCTGGGGGTGCCCCAACGGAAAGGAACAATCATGTACAGCTTGCCGTCTTGGTTGCGCCGGGCCTTGTGGGAATGCCGCAGCACCTCACGCATGTCCCATGCCTGGGTCCCGTTTTCAATCCAGTCGGCTTTGGGGTCATTGCTGCCGATGATGTACCGCACCAGCACCCCTCCACCCGGGTGCTCCACAGTGAGGGTGATGCTGGAAGCATACTGACCGGTCCAGCGTTTCATTTTGCGTCCGTCCGGCAAGGCCAGCTCTCCACTGGCATACGCAACCCACCGGGCGTGTGCGGCGTGGGCCAGGGCTTTGAGCATGTGCATGGTGTTGGGCAGCAGGTCAATGGGGTCTTGCAGGGTCCTGGCCAAGAGGGCTTCCAGCTCTCCTGGGAAGCCCAGCTGGATTTGCACGTCATAACTCATTTGCCCCTCCCGGGGAAGAGTTCATAAAGCCTCAGCAGCAAGGTGCGGACCTGGTTTTCCCCTCCCATGTGCCGGGCCTGGGCCAGCTCGTTGAACACGTAATATTCTGGGTGGCACAGGTATTCGAGGGTGTACCGGCTGCCGCTGGGGGGGGCGGTGCCCACCCACTTCACTTCACCGTTGACCACCTGGAAATCACTGCCAGGTTGGTACAGCACAATGTTGCCGTTCACTTTGGCTCGGGCGGCCAGGGGCTCAACCTGTTTGTAGGTGAGCAGTTCCTTGCCACGGCGCTCCATGCGCTGCTGGTAACGCTTGGTCACGTCCAGAAGCACGAAACGGTCATGGGTGGATGCAAACCACAGGGGGTTGGGGCTGTTGAGGTCTTCCAGGAAAGCGGGAACGGTGGCCTGCAAGTCACTGGTTTCCACTTCGCCACGGTCCATCCACATGCGTTGCGCCTTGATGCCCTGGGCAAACAGGCGGTACTGCAGGGGGTGGGTGTACTCCACGGTGAATTCGGCTCCGAACTCCGGTTCTGGTCCTGTGAATTCCACCCGGTTTTCACTGTTCAGGGTGGCGGTGTATTCGGTGCCGTGCTCATCCACCACCCGGGTGATGGTGGCATTGGAGTGGGGCAAGATGGCCGGTTTGCTTTCACTGCCAAAATAAAAGGTGGCTGTGGCCTCCTGCTCGGCGGCAAAGTTCACCCAGTAGTATCCATTGCCTTGGCACACCTGGCAGTTGTGTTCCGGGCCACTGCTGTCTTTGTCGTAGCAGGGGCACAAGAAGGCTTGCTTGTAGGCCACACGGTAAGCGGCTGGACCCTGCAGCAACCGATCAAAGTCGGCATTCTCAAAGCCCACAGTGGGCAAGGTTGACTTGCGGTTCACGTCACACCCCGATCATTCGGATGGGACTGGACCGGGCCCAATAGGTTTTTTCCCACTCGGTCAGCTCCTGCTGGTACTGGTTGATGATGGCTCCAAACTTGAGGGCCTGGGCATTGCCAACCAGCCCGACGCTTTGAGAAAGGCCGTCTGCGGACAGGCTTTTGTTGGTGATGCCGGCCAGCACGTTGCCATCCAGGGACCCTTTCACGAACAGGGCAATGGCGGCATATTTTGCCAGGGCGTCCAACACATCAAAGTCCTGACCCAACAGGGCGTCTTCGGTGTACCCACAGGTGTAGGTGAGGTGCCAGGCGCCTGGGATGGGGCTGCCTTGTGAGGTGAGGGGCATCAGGCCGCTGAGAAATTGCAGGTGCAAAAGGGTGGTGAGGCTGCGCCCGGGGGCAATCCTGAGCTGGCGGGTTCTGGAGTCGGGTGGGTTGGGGTGAAGCCAGTCCAGGGAAAATTCGGTGGGCCGCTCCATCCCAGGCAACCACAAACCCAATTTGTGGAACTGCAATGCTGGGGCCACAGGCAGGAGCATGCTGTAACGCTTGTTGTCTTTGGCGTCATCGGGGTGCAAGTCAATGCCCACCACGCGCTCTTGTGCTTCAGGCTCTCCTGGTATGGGATAAGAGCCCATTTTGATGACGGTGGGTTCCAGGCGCACGGCATACTTGCGTTCAAAAGCCCTGCGCACCGCCAGAATGCGGCCTTGAATGAATTCGTTGGTAAAAGGCCGTCCCCCTGGAGATTCCAGGGGAACGCCTTGAAAGTAGTTGTCTCGGAGAAACTGGGGGGTGAGGGGAAACATGGGGCTCCTTAATTGGCGTTGGCAGCAGCTTTGTTCTCCCGGGCCTTGGTGATCAGGGCAACCAGGGTGGGGATGTTGTAGTTTGAACGGGCCTCAATCCCAAGGTCCCTGGCGATCACCTGCAGTTCTTCTTTGGTTTTGCCTTCCAGGGATTCTTGGTCGGGGGTGGTTTCAGGTGCGTCTGCCGCGGCAGGGGCTGCAGGGGGGGTGTCTTCAGTCGCTGGAGCGGCTTCCAATTCGGCCAACCGCTGCTTGAGGGCTGCATTTTCTGCTTCCAGTGCTGCGTTCCTGGCTTTCAGGTCACTTGCAAAGGCTTTGAGGCGGGTCACTTCCGCATCTTTGGCGGCCAGTTCAGCTTGCAGTTCACGAAGTTCGGCCCCCTCTTCGCTTTCTTCAGGGCCGGTTTTGAGGCTGTCCAGGTACACCTGGGCCCGGGGGTTCTCGTCCAGGGCGGTGAGGGCAGTGCCATCTGCTTTGGTCACGGCCTCTCCGAGGGGGTCCAGCAGGGCGTAAGGTTCTTCCAGTGAGACATAGTGGTAGTTCCCTGCAGACACCAGGGTGTGGGCGGTTTTTTCGTCCACAGGCTCACTGATGACCCGGCCATCTTGGTGCTTGTTGAAACGCACGCCGTTGATGGTGGTGCTGCCCTTCTGGTGCGCGAGGCCAATGACGAGTTGCACAGTGGTTTCCAAACGTTTTTTGCTCATGAGCCCATTTTCTCCGTGCCTGCCGTAAGAAAACCGGACACACAGGGCGTCCGGTTTTGCTGTTTTGTAGTTGTACAGTTGTACAACTGTATTGCTCAGAAGGGCTGCCAGGCACTGTAAGGAGAAACAAAGTTCTCGATGTAGAAGAAGTGCTGGGGAATCCCAAGCTGCAGGTAGCCGTAGTTCAGCACCAGCCAGCGGTAGGTGGTGTCAATCTGGGCCAAGGGCCAGGTCATCATTGGCACGTAGTTCTTCCACTTGATGGACATGGGATCCAGGTTCAGCAGGAAGATGGGGCTGCGGCCAGGGATCAGGCGGTTTTTGTCCACATACGTGGTGGCGGCGTTCCTGTCGCTGTTGGCGGGAATGGACTCCACCAGACGGAAATCCCTCCAGGAAGGCACACCCGAGGGGTTGCGCTTGGAGCGGAAGATCTTCACGCCGGTCTGGGTGCGGTCCACAGGAGGCTGAATCACCAGCTGGGCAGCACCGTTCACACCCACAGCCACAGGATCGGTCATGATGGGCATGCCTTCAATGCCGTTGGCGTTCACAAAAACCACGGCATAGATGTAGGTGCCTTCGGTGCCGGAAATGAAGCGGGTGCCAGCCACGTTGCTTTGTGCGGTGACGGCAACCCCACCGCTGACGCCTGGGCCCTTGGAGACATCCCGGCCACGCCCGTACTGGGGCATGCTGTTGTCGTTGCCCTCAATGTGAACATCAAAATTGGTCTTGATGTCCCCGAAGGAAGTGCGGATCGCACGCACAGGGGCACCGTACTTCACTTCTTCCTTGTCCAGCTGCACACGGTAAGCAGGGTCAAGGTTGCGGTCCAAGGCCACTTGCACCATTGGATCCATGTAGATGTCGGTCAGCTCACCGTAGCTTTCCTGGCCCACCACTTTCCCTGCAGCGGTGTTCAGTTTGTCCACCAGGGCATCCACGTTGGAAATGTCACTGATGGCGCCCGTGGACCACACATCCATGATGTTCTGGCCGTTGTTGTGGGATTTGATTTGCGAGTAGATTCCGTCAATCATCTTCGGACTGACTTTGGAATCTCCGTGGTAGCAAGACCAGTTGATGCCACGCAGAAGGCGCAAAATGGCGTTGTTGTTCTCCAGGGCCCGGGCAGACTCCAGGCCTTTTTGTTTGGCCTGGGCCAGGGTCACGCCTGCAGGGGTTTGCATGAACTTGGAGAAGGCAACCTTACGCTCGTAATCACCGGATTCGGGATCCAGGTTGTTACCGTATTCACCAGCGAAAATGCCGCCTGGCTGTCCGCCAATGTCGGTTTGCACAGCCCACTCATCCAGGTAGCTTTCGGTGCTGTCTTTGGGCAGCACGTTCAGCAGCTTGAAGGTCTTGCGGGTGGCAATGATCTTGCGCATGGTGCCTTCCAGGGACTCGCGGCGGTAAGCAGCAGTGCCCGTGAAAGTGGCGTGGTCGGTCTGGTTGCTGGTGGCGCTGATGGCCTTGACGAACTGCTCATAGCTCTCGGGTGCATTGAAAACACCGTTGGAGCCAGAGAAAACGCCACTGTCAACGCCCGTGTTGAGTTCAGAATTGGGAATGGTCATGCGTTACTCCGAAAAGATCTCTGCGCGTTCGGCAGCGGTGAGGGCTTGTTTGGCGGTCTCCAGGTCTCCACGGGAAAAGGCCTGCTCAAATTGGGCGAAACGCACCGGGTCGAGAATGGCCTGATCCGCCTTGGCGTAAATCTCCTTGCGGTCCAGCACCTTCTTGCCCTGCTGGGTCACGCCAGTAGGCACAGACACACGGGACTTGGGGGTCCGGGGGGTGGAAAGCAGGTTGCCCTGAGCTTTTGCCATGTGCTCCAGGGACCCTTGCTGCAGGCCCACCACTTCCAGCAGCTGCTTGATCTGGACTTGCTGGGCTTTGACCATGCGGTTGGTTTGCCTCAGCTGGCGGTTCATCTGGGCAAACTGCTCAGTCACATCCACATACTCGGTGCCGTCATCACCCACATGCACGCTGGCGGCCTTGGCAAAGCCAGGCTTCTGGGCAGGATTGGTCTGAGGGGTGTCTTCTTCGTCTTCCTGTTCGGTGCCGTCTTCTGCCTCAGGATTGTCGTAAGCGTCAAAGTCGTCTTCCAGGTCCTCTTCGGTGGGCTGGGCAGACGGCTGGGCCTGTTGCGCCTTGGCGAAAAGGGTTCGGGCCCGTTCCAGAATGGCTTCACCCTGGGCGTGCTGTTCATCAGCAGTGAGAGCTTGGTTTTTGGAGCTCATGCTTCCTCCACGTAAAAGGTCTGTTTCATGGAGTGAACGTAGAGACAGCTGCCGTAAGAGAAAAAAAATTCCCACCCGGAGGGGTGGGAAAGTGCCGTGAGAGGCTTTACTTGCCGGTGGCTGCCTCGGTGAGGAACCGGCCAGCAAATTCCGCGGCCAGGTCGGGGCTGCACCCGTGCTCCTCAAAAGCCTTGATGATGGCCGCCTTCTTCGGCGCCACTTTGCCCCGCAAGACCTTGTTCAAAATGCGTTTCTTGAGGCCGTCATACTTGGCCCCTTCCAGGGATTCCGGGGTGAGGGACTGGTAGCCAGTGATCTGGGCGTGATCGGTGACGGTGGCCCCCACCGAACCCATTGCTTTTGCCAGGGTGCCCCAAGTGAAGCACTGCACCCCTGCCGGCGCTGCATGCTTTTGCTGGTAGGAAACCGTGGCATCCTGGGCTTTGGCGAAAGGTCCCAGTGGTGCTGTTTGCACTTCCCTGAGCACCGGGTTTTGCACCCTCCGAGCAAAGCCCACCGAATACCACTCCACCTTGGTGATGAAGCGGATCAGCTTGCCGTCCCGTTTGATGACCTTCCCTTCCAGGATGTTGCCAAACACACTGGGAAACCACTTCATGGGTGGATCCAACTCGGTGATGGAATGCCAGAACCACTCGGCCCAATCCCCGTTGCTGCCCTCAGGGGCCTTGCTGCGGCTCTGAAAGATCTCGCCTTGCACAAAGGTGCTCTTGCCGGACCTGCGGACATCGGTGGGGTGCCCAATCACGTACTCCGGCCTGGCGCCAGATCCGTAAGGGTTCCCAAGGTGGGCAAAGTGGTTGATGTCAAAATCACCTTGCTCGATCAGCAGGTCACGGGAATCCCACAGGGCCTGCTGTGCAATGTCTTCACCTTCCCGGTCCTCAACGCCTTCCCGGGCGGTCTCGAAGTAAACGCGGCGGCGGCTGCCGACACTCTCTGCTTTTGCCATGACAGGTAGGTTTGCAATGATGGGGGTCCGTGAGAGTTCCATAGCTCGCATCCTTGCAGGTCGGCCCGTAAGAAAACTGGGTACCACCACATAAATTGCGAGAAACAGAAAAAGTTTTACGATGGTACTTTTGCGCTTCTAAACTAAGTTCAGCTCAATATTCCAATTCTGATGTAACCATTGCCAACATTTTTACAGTACCATCTTTGTCTTTAGTTTTACCAAGAACTGATTTAGTAATACAATCTATTTTATAGCCACCTTCTACAAAATATTTTGTTCTACATTTTTTATTTTCCGGTACGCCAAATGGTATAACCGCTATGTGCTCAAGTTCGACATCATTATACTTCATATAGCACAGTTTCCCCATATAGGGCTGTCCCGAAATATGTAAACAATCAAAGACACTCAATCCACAAATACTGCAAGTTATTTCATTATTGATCATTCCAACACTGCACCAAAGCTGTCTTGGAAATAATAGATTTTCCATCTTAACAAGATCATTAAGTTTCTCTCTGTATCTATCTTCCTGAAATCCTGCTTCAATACCCTTTTCTGCCGAGCGTTGAGCATCAATAAGGTAATCATAGGCTTTGTGCATATTACTCTTTTTAAGAGATAATATGCACTCCAACTTCCTTTTGCATACATAAGCATAAATGATAACGTCAAGACACTCATTGGCTCTTATTTCATTATTTTCATTAATAAATTCATTTCTTAGTTCACGAATACTCTTTATTAGACCCCCTAAATAGCCAATCGCTTCCTTCTGTATACCTGAATCAATGCTAAAGTAGGAGTATTCAAAAATACTTTCAATAAGCTGAAAGGCCTGATCTGAATTATTGGTCATGTCCAGAGAGTGCATCTCTTACCGCCTTCTTGACGTTTTCCATGTCGGATTTATCACATTCTACATCAATTTGATGCTCTGTACCATCAGCTAGAATTTTTGTAAACCTTAATTTAACTTTTTCTATTTTCCCTTTAGAGATTTTATTCATAATAAATCCACCAATCGCTCCAACTATAAGATCTTTTATTCCGGTCTGATCATTTAGCCAGAAATCGACAAGAAATGCGAACGATAAGTGCATAACATCTCCAGATCTGTGCTCTCTAACACCAGATCTGGGCTTTTTAAAGCCGATCAAATTTTGATTTTCCGCAAAAAAAGGATGTTGAGTTTTTAAAAACTTATAGAAATCGAGGTTATCTATAAAATATGATGAGGTTTCTTGAGCATCACTTTTACTCTCATAGCCGATGATAAACACTGGATCTTGCATCTTATTAATATAGCAAAAAATATCCTCACAACCAATCATCAGCTGTCCACCAAAAAGTGATACCGGCTAGACAGCTGATGATTGTCTTAGACCTGGCTACCTAAACTACAGATTCGCAAACTGGAAATCTGGGTCCAGCACCCGAACAGGGGCCCCGTCCGGCAAGTGGTCGTCACTGCTGTAAAGCTGGGCACGCTGGGCTCGGTAAGTGTAGTGGTCAATGGCAGCATTGATCCGCTGGCCTACCTGCGGGTACTGCCGCTCTGCAACCCTCAGCAGGGTGGGGTTGCTGCACTCCCCAAGACCGGACAGTTCTTCCTGGCTGAAGTGCTGCCGCAACAGGTCTTTCACGGCCCACCACATCCACCCGTATCCCCGGTATGCGGCGGGGTCTTGCTGTAGGATCTGGGCAATGGCTTGCAGTCTCGGATCAGGCATGCTGGGCACCTCTTTTCACAAGTAGCACAGTTTTGCGGCCCACACCAGGGCGCCGGGTGACCAGCACGGCCTTGGCGAAACTGGGGCGTTCGTGGGCCCCATCGTAGTAGTAGTACTTCTCTTCTGCAGGCTCCCAAGAAACAATGCTGGGCAGGGCAGAAACCTTGATGTTCCCGCTCAGGCCTGGGCCTGTCACCCAGATGGTGCCGTCATCGTCCACCCGGTTCACCCTGATGCCTTTGGGCTGGCCTTGCTGCAGCACGGTGAGGTGCATGCCTTGATGCAGGGGTACGGCCTGGGGGGACACAATCACCGGGCCAGCGTAATCCAGCAGTTTGGCGTATGGGGCGAAGTGCTCATTGTTCTTGAGGTGGTCCCTGAGGGCTTTGAGTTCATGCTCCCGCTGTGCCAGCACACGCCGGTCATTGTCGGTGGGGCCATCTTTGCGGCCCTGGGCTTCCCTGGCCCGTTTCAGCCAGGCAGTGCGCAAATCCAGGTAATCGGCGTAGGTGCTCATGGCGTTCCTGAGGGCGGCTTTTGCTGCGCCCTGATTGAGTTTTTCCTTCGCTTCCTTGATTTGCTTGCGGGTCTCTTCAGGGTCGTCGCTGAGGGCAAGGGCAATGTCTTCCAGGTCCAGGCCAGTGGCATTCTCAGCGTGGTCAATGGAGGAATCCCACACCTGCTGCTGCCAGCCTTTTTTGCCCAACATGGTGGTGTAGGTGAGGCTGTCAAAGGACCCTTTGCCCAACAAGACATGGTTGCGCACCTGGTCTACCGGGTTGCCCTGGCGCACCCCGCGGCCCAAGCGCTGCCAGTAGGTGCCAGGGTCCCAGGGGGTGTCCATGTGGATCATGTCGGTGGTGCCGTTTTGCAGGTTGAACCCCTCGCCAATGGTGGGGGTGTTGCCGATGACGATTTTGATTTTGCCATCGTTGTACGCCTGCTCGATTTTTTGCCTGTCAGTGGCCTTTTTGACCCTCTGGGCTGTGACCACTGCGATTTGATCCCGGGGGATGCCAGCGGCCACAAAGTGGTCCACCAGGCGGTCATAAGCGTCCCCTTCGTTACCGTCTTCATCTTCCTGGCTGGCCTGTCCGAGGTCCATGAACACCACAGCCTTCCCGCCTTCTTTGAGGGCATTCTGGGCAAGTTCTGCGGCCTTCTGGAAGCGGGGGTTGGGCAGGCCTGCAAAGCTGGGGCTGAACAGGGCCGGATCCAGGGTCAACTTGCGCATTTTTGCCATGATTGCAAACAGGTGGTCTTCCCCGTTGTCCTGAATTTTGGCGTTCCGGGCGGCTTGCCTGAGGTGCTGGTAGGTGTCCCACACCGCAGGGTGCATCTCGAAGTACTGTTCAAAATCCACCCGTTCAGGCAGTTTGAGCCCAATGCCGTCCTTGGTCACGGCAGTCTGGGCGTCCTCGCGCACCATGTAACGACCCATCACGTCCCTCAGCTCCCCAAGGTTCTGGAAACCCACAACCGCCGGGCTGGAGCTCACGCTGCCGTCTTTGGTGGGCACAATGATGCCCTGGATGTCACAGTAACGGTTGATGAAATCGTCCACCCCGGGCACCCCGTTGGCTTCCAGGTGGTCGGTGACAAGGGTAAGCATGTTGTAAATCTCCAGGGGGCTGTTCTTGGTGGGGGTGGCGGTGAGCACGTAAGTGCCGCGGCCTCCGGTCATGCTGCGAACATGCCGCATTTTGTGGTGGAAATCCATTGCTCTGTTGGATTCGGCCCCTGCCCCCATGAACTTGGGGGTCTCTCCAAACACCGCTGGAGCTGCATAGAGGTTCTTGTAGCAGTTGTGCACCAGGATGCCTTCAGCAAAATAGTTGTGATGAACGGCTACTTCGAGGTTGTAGACCACACCGCCTGGGCACAGGCCTCCGTATTCTCCAGAATCTCCTGGTTGGAGAACCTGAACACTTTCCACCCAAGCGACTCCAAGAACTTTTGTTTCTTCTGGTCTTGGGCCTTTCGGGTAAGGGATGAGTGCGATGGGCCGTCGCACTCTACGGCAATCTTCAGGTCCGGCCACGCCAGATCCACCTTGTAGTTGGTGGGGTAACCACTGCCCCTGGGTTGCAACGTCCGAATGGGGTGCTCCGGTATCCACTCCAGTTGTGTCACCCGCCAAAGTTCCACCCACAAGGCGGATTGTGCGTCTGTCAGCCCCTGACCGTTCCCCCCACGGCGCACAGGGCGAATTCCCCTCTCGCGCATGGTTTTCTGCATTTTCTCCCGGACTTCGGGGGTCAAGGCGAGCAACCGCATTCGGGCCATCTGCTCTCGCAGTTCTTCGGTGCGGCGTGCATTGGCCTGCTGGATGCTGCTGCGAAACTTGCTGTTGTGCTGGTGCGCATGCCTGGCCCGGCAGGACTTGCTGCAAAAGAACACCACTTCGTTGTGTTTGCGGCGCTTCCAATCCTGCACTTTGTTGAGTTGAAACGGCTTCTGGCAGTGCTGGCAAGGCAAAGTCGGAGCGGGTGCTGCGGGAGGCAGGTGTTTCTTTCTCGACACAATTGAATCTACCAGAGTGGATTCCCGTGGGGGTGCGGTAAACCTTGTCCCCTTTGAGCAAGTCACGGGCAAACACATAACCATCCTGGGTGAAAAAAGGGTGGCTGCCTGTGCAGACCAGCTCTTGCCCGTCATGCAGTTTCACCCGAAACAGGTCCACGGGTGTGCGGACCTGCACGTTGAGCACTTCAGACCACTCCACCTGCCCTGTCGCATGGTTGAATGCTTGTACCCGGTCTCCAGGTTTGAAGGTTTCGATGGGTCGGCCATCCACCAGTGTGCCAGCGGGAAAACAGTGGCCTTCATCGGCAATCACACAGTCGATGCCAAGGTCTTCAAAGGCAATGTCTGCAGGACCGGCACTTTTCACTTTTGCCAGCTGGTCGGCGTAAAACTTCTCTTTTTCAGCTTCGGTTTGACGTTCGGTTTTGGGTTTCTTGCCGAACCTCCAGGCCCCTTTCAAGCCCAAGAGGCGCTGCGCCTGATAATCGGTCTGAATCAGCTCCATCCGGCGCTCACGCCTCAGGGGGATGTCCTCAAAAGTCTCCCGGGACATGATGACCAGATCCCACGATTCTGCGGACAGCTGGGCGAGTTTTGCTTTGCGGGTGGCGGCGTTGTCTTCCACCCACTTGCCGTTTTTCTGGGTGAGGCCAATCACCATCACCTTTTTGCCTTCCAGGGCTTTTTCGGCGTTCACAATCCAGTTGCCAAGCAGGGACTTGGGCGACACAACCACAGGCTTTTTCACCCCTTGTTGTTTCAGCTGGGTGGCAAGGGCCAGGCCGGTGTAGGTCTTCCCGAGGCCCACATCGAGGGCAACCACACCGGATCCAAGTCGTGCCATGCGTCGCACAGTGTTGTTCTGGTAGGGGTGCAGCTCTGGGCCTGTCCAGCCGGACAGCTCCAGGGGGGTGTAGTTGTCTGCGGGGGCAACATACGAGTTCAACACCCGGTTGTAGGCGTTTTCCACGGTTTCGCAATGGTCGGAGGCCAAAAGCCACTGTTTGAAACCCTTGGCGACACTTTCCTCATAGGCCCGGGCTGCATCAATGTTGGCTTTCCGGGCGGCCTGGTACTCCTCGCGGGTCAACTTGCTGGCATCGGACACCTGATCCACACGGGTTTTGTTGTTCAGGTACTGCACCAGTTCATCAATGCGGGTTTTGTTGATGCGCTGGGCCGTCATGCGCCCGTCATACGTGACGGTGGCAAGCGGATCAATTTCCACGGTGTACAGGCCATTTTTACGTAGCAGCTGCAAAATGGGCTTTTTCACCCGGCTTTTCAGTTCAGGGTCCCACGTATGGTAGTAGCTGCTGGCGGTGTCGTTCAGCCATTCTTCAAGCACATGGATGGGGATGAATTTGTCCCTGGGGGTGTAATCAATGTCATGCAGGCTCTTGGGGGGTTTGAGTCCAGCAAACGTCTGCTTCTGGTGCTGCAGTTTGGCGGCATAACGCCTGTCGTGGGTGCGCTGCAGCAGGGCGTCAATGGCTTCTTGCGCGTCATACACATCCCCGTGGTAGTAATCCCTCGACAGCTGCCATTTGGTGCCGTTCCAGCAGTACTGGTCGTTTGCCAGCAGCAGGTTTTCCACTTCATGCGGGTGGGCTTCGTGCAGGCGGGTGACATCCTCCACGGTGAAAGCGCCCCGGGCCCCGAGGTACTGGATCATTTCAGGCAAGGTGCCTCCTGTGGGGGCGTCCAGGTGGGTGGTTTTTTGGGCCATTCTGAGGTCCTCAGACAGTTCACCATCCTTGAAGCTGCTCAACAGGTGGTGCAGGTAGGGCATGCGCACTGCAGCACGCTCAATGTCTTTCAGCTGGCCGGCATTCTTGGCAAAGAAGGCCTGCACCTCTTCGGCCAGGCGTTCCCGCCTTGCTTCAGCGTTTTCCAGCCGGCCAGCAGCAATGTCACCCCGGTAGGCTTCCAGGGCCCGGGCCAGAGGCTTGGCGGTCTTCACAAAGTCCTCTTCAATGGCATGCCAGCGGTGGTTGCGCATCACGTACTCCCCGTCTGGGCTGACGGTGCCTTCTGGGATGGGGAAACTGCGTTTGTTGGCCTGCAGCTTGGCCCCATTGAGGTCTGCTTCCTGGTGGCCCGCGGCCAGCAGTTTTTCTTTCAGCTGCCGGAAGGAAACGGGACCTTCGGGTTGCTCGTCTGCAGGCATGGTGGCCAGTCGGGTGAGGCTGGCTTCATCCAACTCCCCTTCCACTGCAGCTTGACCCCACCTGCCGCTGGACACGTTGCGGCCCAAAGCATGGTCTGGGTGAAAGCCGTCCTGGTAGTCGGTGACGTTGCCTTCTTCGTCTTTCTGGGCAATGGAGAAGTAATGGCCGCTCATCACGTCTTCGCGGTACACGCCGGCATCGTGCAGGACTTCTTCACCGTACTGGGACACCAGGTAATCCAGGGCCCCTCCCACTTCGGTGGGTCGTTTCCTGAGCAGCAAAATGTCTGGGGTGACAAGGCTGTTGCTGTCCTCAAAGGTGCTCACCGGTGCTCGGATGGCCGTCACCAGTTCCGCACGGGCCAGCATCCGGGCCCGGAATTGACGGGCTGAGGGGGTGCTGTTTTGCATCACCCCGAAATTGACCAGCACTGCAACCAGGCCGCCATCTTTCACCCGGTCCAGGGCGGAATCAATGAAGTAATGCTCTGCGGCTTTGATCTCATGTTTGTCCAGGTCACGGGTGCTGCCCCGAATGCCATACGGGGGGTTGCCGATCACTGCGTCATACA
This sequence comes from Deinococcus cellulosilyticus NBRC 106333 = KACC 11606, assembly GCF_007990775.1. Classification (NCBI taxonomy): domain Bacteria; kingdom Thermotogati; phylum Deinococcota; class Deinococci; order Deinococcales; family Deinococcaceae; genus Deinococcus; species Deinococcus cellulosilyticus. The sequence continues at coordinate 66,066 of NZ_BJXB01000023.1, forward strand.
GCTCGTCATCACTGGTGGTGTTGTACTGCTCAAAAGGCATGTTGTGGATGGGCACATCTGGGTGCAGCAAACTGGTCACGCTGGTGGTGTCGCTGTTGTACTCCACCCCGGTCATTTGCACGGTGCCTGGCGCGGTCTCTGCGAACACGCCTCCACCAATGGATGGCTCCAGCACCCGTCCACCTTTGAAGCCATGCTGGTGCAGCAGGGCCCACATGCTTGCGGCCAGCTTGGTGGGGGTGTAGTAAGCATTCAAGTCACCAGACACCCCGCCTTCACCGGTGAATTTGGCAAGCACTTCCCGCTGTTCCGGGGTGGGTTTTTTGCCACTGGCATGCAGGTGCTCGGCCAGCTTCAAGGCTTCGGTGTTGGCCTGCAGACGCTCTTGCCGGGTGCTCCGGGCCAGCAAGTCAAAGCCATACTTCGGCAGATTTTGCAGCACTTGGTCAAAAGGTTTGGTGTAATCCAGCTTCTGGCGCTTCTTCTTCACCACAAGCTTGGTTTTGGCTGAGGATGCAGGTTTCTGGGCTGGGGTGTTGACCCCCATGTACCCTTGCACCTTCTTCTCAATTTTCTGGCGGGTGGCTTCATCCAGGGTGCTGGCCTCTGGTTGCTCCCCTCGGATCAGGGCTTGCGCGTAAGCTTTTTTCTTGGGGTCCAGCAACCTGTTCACGTAATCCTGAACAGCCTGAGGAACTTCAGCAATCTGCTGCACTGGGGTTTCTTGCACCGGCTCTTGCACCACAGGCTGCTCTGCAACAGGGGTTTTCTCCACAGGCTCTGCAATAGGGGTGGACAGTGGCGCAGAAGTAGGTGCTGTGGGAATTGGTTCCTGGGGTTCAGGCAGGTTCACCCCGAGTTCCTGGGCGATCTCCTGGAACATGGCAAAGTTGGTGTGCTTGTCCAGCAGGGCATTGCGGGTCTTGTTGTAGGCGGTTTTGCAGACCTGCCACAGGTGACTGCTGGCCGCTGCCGGGTCTCCGCCAGAACGTTGCAGGGCCTGCTGCACCAGTTCACGTTGCAGCTGCTTCAACCGTCTTTCTGCAGGGGTTTCTGCATCAATGTCGTCGAGGTTCAGTTGCTTGACATGGTTTTTGGCGAAGTGCTGCCGGGCCTCGATGTAGGCATCTGCATCCTGGGCAAGTTGCTGGGCTGGATCCGGCTGGGCTGGAGGTTGAGGGGCTGCCGGCTGGGGTGGGACCGGCTGCCTGAACATGTTTTGGGAATCCGCAATCAGCCGGATTTTGTCGGGGTGAACCCGCTGGCCTCCCACCCGGAAATCAAAGCCGCTGCCTTTCACGGGGCCCCGCACCAGACCTTTGGGCTTCAGATACAGGGTGACGTTCTCTCCCCTGCTGGCATAATGCTGCAGGTCCGCAAAGGAGTACTTGTGCTCCGGCATCTGCGGCTCGATGGGCTGCACCGGTGCTGGAGGTGGGGTGGGGACCCGGAAGTCAAACCCGAACAGGCCACCATCCTCAGGGGGTGCGGCAACCGGTTTCCTGCTGGCCTTGGGTTTCTCAGGCCTGGGCGCTTTCGGTTTTGGGGTTTCTTCTTGTTGCAGGAAGGAAAAAAGCGGCGCTGGCTGGCTTTTGTTGGGGTCCACATACACCGTCTGGGTGAACGCATGGCCGGCCCGGACCACCACCCGGGTTTCTTTCCTCAGGTGGCTGGTGTCCCGTTTCTTGCGGGGCTTTTTCTCTGGGGTTTTCACCTTCTGGAGTTTGGGCTTCACATGGTCGAACAGCCCAAACTGGTCCCCTTTTGCCAGCAGGGTGGCACTGAGCAAGAGCAAACGGGTCCTCATTGCACTGCTCCAAGGGCTTGCAGCTGGCGGTGGTGGCCGGCGTGCTCAAGGTAGGCGTCCTCCAGGGGGCTGCCGCGGAAGTCGGTGATGTGCTGGGCCAGGCGCTGGGCCTGCAGCTGGTGGTGAGCACCCAAAGCCTGGCAGGTGTGGCCGAGGCGGTGTTCTTCTGCTCTGGTTTCGCCAATCGCATGCAGCAAGTTTGCACATTCGTTTTTGGCCTTCTGGATAGCATCTTCCATGACACCGAGGGTATGTGTCTGGGCCGTAAGAAGGCAGTCCCCGGGTGGTATCATTGCTGGGTTGCTGGAGACGTATCACAGAGGAACCTTACGCTGAACAATTACATGCCAAATCACCAATGGTAATGATGATTGCGCAATGGACGTTCACACCCATTCTCCGGGTACTATTTATCCACTCGCAATCATCAAGGCTTGCCAAATGGCAAAATTACGGTATGGAAACGCTTTCTCCATGAGAAAGTTTTCTCAGAAACTCTGCATATTCTTTGATTTCTTTGTTTTTCTGTATTAAATCGTTTTTCAGGTCTTCATATTCCCCAAATTTTTTTTGTATTTGTTGGGGTTCTAGTCCTTTATTTTCCTCGGCCTCAACAGCTTGGTTATACCATCTTCTAAATTTTGCTTGCCATTGAGTTAAGTGAGGTCTCAACCCTTCATTGAGAGATTCTGTAATTAACTTAACAATTTTTCTGGATTCTGGATCTTCTCTTAATTTTTCCGCAGGAAATTCACGCGCAATAGATCTCAATTCCCTGAATAACTCAAACCAACTGTTGTATACCTCAACTATAACATCATTGTCTTCATCAAACTCAATCCCTGCTTTACGTGTTGATAACTCAATCCATGCTTTATATGCAACCCTGACTACATCATGGTTCGGTCTAATTTCAATCTTGTGGCCCACCAAACTAATTTCGGCCTTCTCAATTCCCCAATGTCTGGCACGACGCCAAGGCTTTGCAAAAAACGCCCACAGAAGGCCAAGAATCAAAGCCAGTGTAACCATTCCAGGACCCACTATAATGGAGAACTTGCCATTCTTCATATTTATTGATAGCCAGTTTCCCCAGTCCATGCCAGTGATCCAATTTGAAAAATCTTGCAGCATCAGAGATTCCTCGACATTTGAGATCTTTTATTATTAATGAGAGATGATCTTTTCATTGTGATTGCTTTTTCTATCTCCACAGTGATCTGTTGAGGATTAGTGGTATAACTAATAAGATGCGCATAGCCGCTATTAACATTATCTCTTAAACGTGCTGGCAATTTGGGGAGATATGGTGCAGTTGTCCAATCCCTCTCACAAGTAGGAAGCACAATACCCAATAAAGCATGATCATACAGTAGAGTAGCATATATCTCCCAATCAACGAATTTTCTTTTGTAAGTCTCAGCACCACAAAGCACTACCGTAATAGAAGAGCCATGAATATAATTCTCTCTCACAGCACGATCAATATAAGCAGCATTATCGCTATTTAAAGCTCTTTGCAGAGAATTATCAGTTAAGATATTGTACATTCCAGCAAATAATTGCCTGAATTCATCACAATAGCGCTGATCATTTTTATGGTGGTAGCTTATGAAGACCTTTCTTCTTATGCCTTGATTGAAACCGTAGCCAGTCATACAAATATTGTATTTTTTGCTACAAAAATTGTAAACCCCCTTGACCTCTCAAAATTTTCCTGAACCTTTTATATGAATTGCACCATCTTAGGGAAAACCCTTAGTGTGCCTAAGCATATATGCTTACTTTTGTGTAAGATTTATTACTATATAATTTGATATGCCTGGAAGAAATTACTTTTCGGATGTAACCACAGTACTAAAGTCCCTCTCTCCAACTAGCTCCATTCGCCTCCCAGAAAACTGGGAAAAGGTGATTTCAGAAATTGACAAACCCAAGAAATGCGTATTTATATCCTACAAAGGTGATGATTTAGATGTAGCTAAAGATATTGCAAATTACTTAACTTCGGTAGGCATAAACATATTTTTTGATAGAGAACATGACCTATTGACTCATGCAAACACACAGAACGATTATGATACCGTTGTAAGCTATATAGAAGCAGGGATTTCTATATCCAGTCATATGTTAGCTGTAGTAAGCGATAAAACAAAGAACTCCTGGTGGGTACCTTTTGAGATTGGCTCAGCACGCCGAAAGTCCACAGAGATAGCTCATGTGGTAACTAAGGAAGTTTTTGACCTTCCTGCATTTTTAAGAATATCAGAAATTATTACCAGTGATGAAGATCTTGAGAAATGGGTTAAAAAAGAAAATGTGCATAAGAGTATAATAACAGAAAGTGGAAAATCTATAGATAAACCATCTATTACCAGACTGCCCCTTTATAAAAAAGCCATCAATTTCGTATAAGGGCCCTAATTTTTATGGGGGTCACTGCTCAACACATGGGTATGTGTTGAGCAGTGACCAAAAATCCTCAAAACAGACTCAATTGTTCCTCTTCAGGCTCTAAAGCAAGTGGTTTGGCCAGCTGACCGCGAGTAAGGCCTGCCAGCACCAAGGCCCTTCCAAGCCCGGTGTCGTCCAGGGATTCGTGCTGGCCCTGGAAGATGGCACCAAGCGCACGCTTCCGTTCCAAGCGCTCGTAATTGGTCCGGTCATGGTCGGTGTTGCTGATGAGGTTGTGCAACTCGATGGGTTTCTCCTGTCCCAATCGGTCAATTCGGGCGTTCCGCTGCTCGTGTGTTTTGGCGGTCATCGGCAAATCGTGGTTCACAAGCCATTCACCGCGTTTTTGCAGGTTGGCCCCCACAGCACCAGCATCACTGCACACCACAATGTCAATCCGTTTGTCGTCAAACGCCTGGCGCACCTTGCCTTTGTCGTCTGAGCTGCTGGCCCCGGTGATGGTGCCCACCACATGCCCTGTATCTTTGAGGGCCCGGGTGATTTCCTCGACTGCTTTTTTGCTGTGGGCAAAGACCACACCCCCTTTCCCCCGCCTGGCGTGGGCCAGCTGCACAATCTGCTGGATTTTGGCGTTGTGTTCTGCCGGGGCATCGTTGATGGTTCTGGCTTGGGCCCCGTACCGGAGGGTGGCAAGAGAGTTGTTGAGGTTCTTGGCAATGGTGTGGTGCTGGTCTTCCGGCACATGGTCAAAGCTGTTGGGGGACAGAACCTTGAGGGCTTCAATGTCGCTCTCCCCTCTGGCCCGGGCTTTGTGTGCAGCATGGTAGGCCTCATCCACACGCTGCAACTCGGCTTTCTGCCAGGGGGTGAGCTCAATGGCCTGGTGGCCGGATGCGGTGTCGCCCTGGGTCCCGTCCTGGCCCCACACCACTTTGCGGGTGGTGCCACTGGGCACCGCGTCACTGTAAGTGTGCTGGTCAATCAGGCGCTTGAGGCCTTCTTTGCTGGCAAACACATCCACCCCGTACTTGCGCCTCAGGGCCTCCTGGTCCCCGAACTTCACCGGGTCGAGCTTCTTGAGGGTGTCAAAAACCTCCGACTCATCGTTTTTGAGAGGGCTGCCGGTCATGAGGGTGCCGTACTTGCTGAGCTGCAAGGCGGTTTCATTGATGGCGGACAGCATGGACTCTTGCTTGCCTTGCCGGTTCAGGGTGTCGTGGCCTTCGTCCAAGGCCAGGTAGTGCAGGGGGATGTTGTGGGCGGCCAGCGCTTCGGAGAGCATCTGGTGCCGCCCGGCTGTGTCGGCCTGCATGAAACGCTGGTTGAGTTCTGGCTCGGTGAGACCGTAATGCTGCTGCATGATCCGGCTCATGTCGTCACGGAAACTCTGGTGGGTCACGGAAATCATGTGGGTGCCCGGATCCTGGTAGGCTTTCAGGCGCTCCTCGAAAGTGGCATCCTGGGCATGGAACTTGAACCGGCCCGGCTCGGTCATGCGTGCAATTTCTTCCCCAAACTGGTTTCTGACGATGCTGGGCACCACAAACAAGCCTTTTTGCACCTCACCCCGGTGGTGCAGCTCGGTGAATGCGCCAATGGACACCCCGGTTTTCCCGCTGCCCACCCCCAACCATGACGCAAGCTTCTTCTGGGCCATGATTGCTTTGATGGCCCGTTGCTGCTTCACGAACTTGGTGCCTTTGCCCATCGTCATGTCTGGGATGAGCTTGACGGGGTTCATGTGGGGTTTGATGTTCTGGGAAACATGCTGCAGCATCTCCGAGATGCGGTTTTCCACCCCGCGGGGCAACGCCCGGCGTTCCAGGTGGGGAATCACATCTGAGGCTTCCTGGTGGGTGTCGCTGTCGGCCATGCCAAACAATGCAGACTGGGCAGACTCAGCGGCTTTCTGCTTTTCGCGGAAGGTGCGAAAGGCGTCCACCAGGGCCCCACGTCCACCCATTGCCTTGAACTTGCCGCCTTCCCGTTCCCGGAGGCTGTGCTGCAGAGACTGCATGGCGTCTTTGAACGACTGGTAGGAGTCCTTGTCGGCCACACTCCACAGGGCCTCACCGTGGGTGTTCACCTGCTTGCTGGTGCGCAAAGGCTTGCCGGTCAGGTTGGCATGATGCTGGGCGAAGCGCTCAATGAAGGCCCCTTTCATGTGCTCCTGGATGGCTTCGTAGGCTTTCTGAGGGGTTTTTTGGAGCTCCAGAAAATCCGACCATTCCAGCACGTCCCCACCGGTCCTCTCGGCCACATAATCCAGCCGTTTCCGGTCCCATGACTGCCAATCGGGGTTCAAGCGCTCCAGGCCTTTCACGCCGGCATCTGCAGGGGGTGGCCGGAAGGCTTTTTCACCTGCGGGGGTGAGGGTGATGCCTCCATCCGGCCCCACCGTGTAATGCTCCCCTTCCTGGGTGAGGTTCATGCGCTTCAACAGACGCTCCCGGTCCTCACTGGGCAAGGTGAGGGTAACGGGTTTTTCTTCCTCATCCATCATCCCAAACATGCCCATTTCCGCCCCTGCCGCCACAAACTTGCTGGGCTCCGGGTACTTGGCATCGTAAGTCTGCAGGGCTCTTTTGGCTTCTTCTTTGCGCTGGGCCAGTGCCTCTGGGGACAAACCTGCAATGTTGGAGAGGAAGTAGGACCGCAAGGTGCCCTGGTCTTTGGGGGTGAGGTCCTGCAGGCCCTTGAATCCCAACTGTGTTTTGGGGTCGGCCAGCACCGCCATGTACAGGGCCTTGCGGGTCTCCGGGGTGTCATGCAGCACCTGACTGCTGTAACTTGCTTCCCCGGGGTGACGCTTCTGGATGTAACCATCGGCCAGCTGGGAGAGGGCCCCGTACAACTCAGGGTGCTTGGCCTCCAGATGGTCGTAATCCACGTATTGCCCTTCAGAGGTCTTGGAGGGCATCAGTTCATCCAGGGCAGCAAAATACCCGTCCCGCTGGTCTTCAGGCACCCAGTCGATGAGGAAGCTTTGCTGCCTGAGTACCCTGGACACCTCTCCGAGGGTCCACCCATCGGCCATGCGTGAAGCAATGAACTCCTGCATGGCGTCTTTGGGGTCCTTGCCAGGTTTGAAGCCCGGGGGGGTGCTGACATTGAGGGGTTTGGGTGGGTTGGCATCAAAAGCCGCTGCACTGTACCGAGTGAAGCCAGCTGGCAGCCAGTCGTCTTCGTCCTCATGGCCTTCTTTGATGGCCTTGATGCGCTCGGCCTGCTCCCGCTCCTCTGCTGGCACCACCGGTGTGAGCCGGTCCATCCCTACAGGGTGGATTTTCACCCAAAGGTTGTTGTCGGCGTCCTGGTGGTACTCGTAATCCCCGTCCTGTAACCCGAGGGCCCGCAGGTTCAAAGCGGCTTTCTGCACGTTGGTGGTGCCGAGGTTCACCAGCAGGTGCTGTTCGTTTCTCTTCAGGGCCATGTTCAAAGCAGCACCGGCCTCCACCTGCCCGAGGGCATTTCCAAGGGCATTGTGGGCTTCTTGCAGGCGTTCCCGTTTCTCTTTCAGCAGGTGCTGGATGACGGTGGCATCGGTGGTGCTGGAAATGGGCGGGATGTCCATGCCTTCAGCGTCCGCACGGGCGGCCTGGGCTGCACTCAAGGCCTGTTGCATGGCCTGGGTGCTCACCTGGTCGTGGTGGGTGCCCAATGCCTCCATCAGTTTGCTGTGGTCCTCAGGAGCCAGGTCACGCTTGAGGGCGTGGGCAATGAGCTTGCTGGCGGCTTCCACCCCCAACACATCCAGGGCACGGCGGTCCAACACATCCCCACCCAAAGTTGCCAGGGCAACATTGCTGAGGTGGGCATACGCACCGGTGGCGTGCGGGGCACGCATGGCCTTGCGGAGAGACGTGTAATCCCACTCGTGGGCTGGTTCTTCTTCCAGGGCATCCAGAAAAGAACGGGTGAGGTCCGTGGCGGCCACGTCTTTGATTTTGGCTTCCAGCTCCTGGGCAAACTCAGGGGCGACGGTATCAAAACTGATGTCCCACGGGGCACCTTTTGCCGGTTTGCTGGCAGCGTCCAGTGCTTCATGTTCCTGCGGTGTGGAATCAGGATCCTGGTTCAACCGGATTTTTCTGAGTTCCCCCTGCAGGTGTTTCAGGGCACGGGTGGCCTGCAGCAGCTCCCGGGCCTTGTCGGATTTTTCTTTCAGGGTTTCGTCCGTCACTTTGCTGGAACCCCTGGGGGTGCTGGACCGCTGGGGTTTGGTGCCGGATCGCATGCGCTCCAGGGCCTTTTGCATGCGTTTTCTCTTGCCCTCATCCTGCTCAGCATCAATGCGGTCCTGCAAGAATTTTTCGTGCTCCGCACGGGCATCTTCCGGGGTGAACCCCTGTTTTTCAGCCTCTTCAGCTGCACTGTACTGGTAGCCGGTGGATCCGGTGGCAGTGGGCTTGAAAGCATCATCCACGTCCACCTGGTCCTCCGGGTGCAAGATGGCGTTTTTCAGTTCAGGGTTGCTCACCAGGCTTTTGATGATGTGGGCCTCCAGGCGCCTGAGCCCTGCTTGGATGGCAGGGGCTTTTCCAGAAGCCAGCTTCTCCCTGGTTTCATCGTCCATCTGGAAATGACCGGATTGGGTGAGGGCGTGGGCGGCCTCCATTGCCCGTTGCTGGGCTTTCAGGATGCTTTCTTTCACAGCAGCCTCTTTGGTCTCCCGGGCAGCTTTTTCCTCTGGGGTCTCTTCTTTTTTGGGCTTTGGGACGGCTGCCTTTTTCTTGTCCTGGGACCCTTTGGAGCCCAACTTGTGCAGGTGCAAACCGCGGAGTTCTTTGGGGCCGTGCAGGATGTGGGCGGTGCCGTCACTGTGCAGGCGGATTTTCACATGCACATACCCGGGGTGGTCCGGCCCATTGGGTTTGAGGGTGATCCATTTCTCGGTGAGGTCTCCAGCTTTTGCCAGCACCCCATACATCACCTTCACTTCAACCATGTTGGCCTCAGGGGTGAGGTAAAACATCAGGCCTTCGCCGTTCCACTCTGACAGGTAATAACCGGGAGAAAACAACATGCTGCAAGCGTAAACGGCGCATCCGTGACAGTACTACTGTGAATGCTCAACGTAAGGGGTCATCTGCAACAATTTGGTACTCTTATGACGTGGACCTCAACCATATTGGTCAATACCTTACGGGAACTCTAGTCGGATCACTCGTTTCTCTGATATTTGTTGTTTTCGTCAAAAATAGCTTGATAACTTACCTAAATAGAAAAGCACACAACCAAGCCGAAAAGGAAGATATTGATAAGATTACCAGAGCAGTAGAGAACATTAGAATCAATTTTTTGCAACAATTAGAAACTCATAAAGCCGATTTATCTAAGGAAGTGGAATCGTACAAAACAGCACTCAACAGTAGTTTGGAGCAACAAAAAACTTTATTAGCAAGAAGAAATAGTATTGATTCCTTACGCAGACAAGAAGTAATAAAAAAGACGGAGGAATATATGAGTGCCGTATTTGATTATCTACATACCGGTATAGACCCTACTGATATAGATCTGACAACCAAAGAAGGTTTAAACCAGTGGTTCACTTCTACCTCAAAAATGTCAGCAAAGATCTACAGTAAGTATATTGGATTCTATTTGGTTACATGCGATATGAGTAGGATCAAGATTCAAGTTATGGATTTACAGAAAACTCTGGACAAAATACAGGGAGAAGTAGGAGAAGTCTACAAAACTTCAATGATAGATATAATGTCAGGCAGAAATCTTAATAGACAGCTTCATATTGATATGGTTAACAACTCTCCTCTGATTGACATGGTTTACAAAAGTGTTTACTCTATACTCCATGACATTAATAAATATCTTACCGAAGATCTTGAATCGTACAAATCATAACAACATGCACTTTCATTACCTATGATACAAATTTCAAAATAGAAGACCCACCCAAAGGCGGGTTTTATCGTACACTTTGTCGCTTACTGAATCAGGTCCTGCAGCCCGTCCACAGACAGATCAAAGTTGAGCAGCTGGGCCCTCCAGTAGGCCAACGAAGTGAGTTTCTGTTGGGCGTTTTGGAGCTCCTCCTGGTTGCACCTTTTAAGGCTCTTGCTGCTGCAGGCATGGTGGGCATTTTGCAGGTTCTGAACGATCACCAGCAGCTCTTTTACCCTGGCCGGCACTTCTGGCATCATCCCACCGCCCTGGCAATGGCCTGCCAGTTGCACCGGGTCACGTTGTTGGGCAGGGGCAACCGGTTGTAATCGGTGTCTATCAGCAACCCGTGGTGGTCGGTGAACAGGGACCACACCTCATGAAAGCTGTCCTCGATGATGCACCGGGCGTTGAGTTGGTTCATCAGGGTGCTTTTGCTGGGGTCTTTGACATGCAGCACGTCACCTGCAGGGAAACCATGACTTTGCAACCAATCCAGTGTGACCTTCTGCAGGTGGCTGGGCCTGCGGGTCACGTATCCCCTGAAGAAATTGGCTTGTTGCAGTGCGACCACCCCTTCCAGGGCTCCAGGGATGGGTGTGGCTGCCTGGTACACCTCTTCCCGCTGGAAGATGGTGCGCACCATCTGGTCCAGGGTGGTTTGCAGGTGAGGGTTTCTGGCAATGAACACGCTGGGGCATTCTGGGTCGGTGTTGGGGCGGAAGTGCTGGGGCCCAACACCCTGGCTCTGCAGGATTTCGGTCAGGGCATTCACCGTGCTGGCAATGGTGCCGTCAATGTCCACGGCAACCCCGGTTTGCAAGGCTTGGACGATCATCTGGTCCTCCGTTTCAGTGCCCCGATGAACACCGGTTCTTGCACCCGGGCGGTGATGTTGCCCTGAATTTTCCATTCTGTGACCTGCTTGAGTTCCCATCCGAGGGCTGTGAGGGTATCCAGGTAGGGCTTGATTTGCTCCAGTGTGGAAATGGATTCACCCTCGTAGGGGTCAAACATGAACACGGTTTTGCTGTGGTGGGGCCAGGCGGTGATCCAGCACTGGTGCATGGGGTATGCACCCCGCCTGGGCCGGGGGTGGGCGAAATACAGTTTGAACCGTTCAGTTTCTGAGCGGGTGGGTGTGACCACGTTTCGCAGATCCTCCGGGGTCTGGATGGTGTATGGCAGGGCATGGTGGGGCATGACGGGGATGAGGGTCATTGGCCCTCACCTCCGTTCTTGCGGCTGGGCCGCCAGCCGTCCCACCGGGGGTCCAGCTTCATGCCGGTGAGCCGGTTGATTTCTGTGGCTTGCAGTTCACCCTTTGCGTCCAGGGTGCCTCTCATCTCCACCCACTTGGCTTCCATCACGGGATCCATCACCGTGAGGGCGGCTTTGGCGTGAATCACGAAAGGACCAATTTTGGCCTGGTTGGGGAACACCCGAACCCGGGCGGTGAACTCGGCCCGGTCCATCTGGATGCCATGCCCGATCACTTTGAATTCTGCTTTGGGGGTGGGGTCTTGTGCAATGCGCACCCCGGTAATCAGGTTGTTGTTCGGTTTGATCTGGGCGTTCCGGTAGGCCCGGAAGAAAATTTTGAGTTGAAAGCGTGTGCCTGCGGGGGCATCGGTGATGCGTTTGAGCAGGTTGCGGTTGCTGATGCGGCCAGTGAGGGACACCCCATGATCTGAGGTGATCTGCACCTGTTTGTTTTCGAGGTGCTGCACGGTTCCTGTGAGGGTGAGGATGGCGCTGCAGCACTTGGGGGCTTCTGTAAACACAATAAACTCCTCTGGGCGCGAGGTGACGCGCCCGGTGGTTTGGCATGGGTTGTGTGAAAGGTTTTAAATCCTGAGCGGCACCACCACGGACAGGTAAGCCGTGTCTTGGCTGCCTTTGATGGCTGCGGGGGTGGTGGCACCTGAGAGTTGGAGGGTGGTGTATTCATCGGTGATGGGCTTGATGGCGTCACTGAGAAAACGCACGTTGAACCCCAGTGAGATGGGGTCTCCGATGTGCTCCACTTCCAGCACTTCATCTGCCTTGCCGTAGTCGTTTTCGGCCCACAGGTGCAGCTTGTTGTCGCTGATCTGCAATTCAATCCGGTTGTTGAGGCTGCTGTCGCACATGACAGCGGTGCGGTTCAGGGCTTCTTGCAGCACGCTGGTGCGCACGTTCACCGTGGCTTTGATGTTGCTGGGCACAATCCGCTGGTAGTCTGGGAATTCTCCGTCCATCAGTTTGGTGTTGAGGGACCATCCGTTGCCGTGGATGCTGAGCTGCTTGCGGAAGGTGTTGGCAGCCAGGGTGATTTCTCCCTCCTGGTCGTCGATGAGGTGTGCGATTTCTTTGGCTGATTTGTTGGGAATCAGGTAGTTGCCGGTGAGGTCCAGGCCGTCCACCTGGAAGTAGGCCAACCGGAAACCGTCACTGCACACCACCCTCAGGCGTTCAGGGGTGCATTCCACTTTTTGCGCCCGGAAAACCTGTTGGAAGGCTTCGTTTGCAACGCAGTAAAGGGTGTTACTGAGGGCTTGTTTGAAGCCAGCCCCTTTCACTTTGGCTGTGCCTTCCAGGATCTCGATGGTGGGGAACTGGCTGACATCTCCGGTTTGCAGCTTGTAGTTGCTTCCCCCGCTGGACACGGTGACGTTGCCGCTTTGCAGGGACATTTCAACGGTCTCTCCGGGCAGCTTGGAAACAATCTGTGCAAACAGGTGGGCTGGCAGGGCCAGCTGTGCGGTGCCTTCCACCTGGGCTGGCACGAAGAAGCGAAGGTCCAGTTCAAGGTTGGTGCCTTCCAGGTGGAAGCCTTGATGGGTGGTGGTGAGCCGGGTGTAGCTGAGGATGGGGTTGTTGTTGCGGGGTGGCACCACCCGGGCCAGTTTTTGCAGGGCGGCATTGAGGAATTTTTTGGCTACAAGCACTTTCATCTGGTGCTTTTTCCTTCGCACAGTTTCAAGGCAACACCGAAAGCCAGCATTGCCAGGACGATGAGGCTTGCTCCTGTGCCGTAGTGGTGGTAGTCACGGGTGGCGCAGAAGAAGCAGAGCTCAATGAAACCTTGGTATCCAAGGTGTATGGACAAACCTGCCAATATGCAGATGACGAGGTATTTTCCGACTGGTGGCGGCTTTTTTGTGCCTGTGATGTGAGTCATGGACAACCTCCTTTGTGTTGTCCATTGTATCGGACAAAAGATATAGCTGTAAAGTTATATTGTTTGATTTCACGGATTTCGCGCAGCTGCCAGCAAGTCCAACGCACGCTTTTCAATGTCCTGGCGCATATCCCCGCGAACACGCAACACCGGCATCCACCGGCACCGGCAATGGGGGTGCATGCTGATGGCCGCACCGCCATCCTGCCAGGTCTTCCCCACCCAAACATGCCTGTCAGGGTCTCTGTCAGTGGCTTCCGGGGAGACCACAGTCCAAACGGTTTTGTGGTAAGCCTGGCACCGGTCACAGCAATCCAGTGCTGCGCTGAACTCCACCTGCTCCCCTGCAGGAATGGACCCAAGGAAACCCTGGGCCCGGTTGTTGCTGGTTTCGGTGAGGGCAATGCGTCTCCAATCACGGTTGAGCACCCGGAATTGGTCGTTCAGCCGCTGGGCCAGCTCCAGGGGGCTCCCGTGAGACAACTCATGCTGGTAAAGCACCTGCTTGACCTGGGTGCGGGTGCGCTGAGACAGGGACGTGATGTATTCGCCTGCTTTGGCCTGAGCAAACCGGATAGGCCGCACCTCTTGCCCTTCCAGAAAGTCTTCAGGTCGGTCCAGCAGCCCTGAAGCTGGTGCAGTGGACACCCGACCTGATTCCAACACCCCAAGCATGTAAGTGGCAGCAGCCCGTTTCTGGATGTTGTCTTTCAGGCGCCCTTCTGCAGCCCATTTGCTGGTCACGGCGTCCACCAGATCCCCATAGAGCTCCGGGGTTACAGTGTCGCGCCCGGCCAGCAGTTCCCGGTACAGCCGGGCCGCCCGGCTGTACTCCTGCTGCGGATCAAGGGCTTTCACCAGTGGGCTGAGGGGATAGGTGGCCTGCACCTGGTCGGCTGGCAACTTCGGCAACTGCAGGCCCTGGTGCAGGTCCTGATGCACCCGGTAAAGCCAGCCAGCACCAAGGCCATACATCAGGGCCTCGGCCTGGGCCAGGATGGGGTTGGGGTGGATTGTCCAGGCTTTTGACATGTCACCTCCCAATGGGCACCCGAAGGTGGGTGCTGCCGTACCACAGTTCCATGTGGGTGAATTCCACCGGCACCGGCGTGAGGCGCTGCACTGGTACCGGCTCACTGGCCTCCACATACTTGAGCGTCATGTGGGGCGTAAACCCGTGGGTGTTGTCCGGGGGCAAACCGCACATCTTCAGCACGTTGCAGCAGGTTTCCCTCACCACATTCAGCCCTGGGACATCCAGTGTGAGGAAAAAAGCATCCTTTTTGGGGATGGTGAACCGTCCCACACCGGAAAATTCTCCCTTCAGGGCAGATAAGCCTTTCAGGTATTCCCTCAGCGGCCTGGCCGCTTCCTTCACCTGATCCAGTGCAACACTGTCGGTCTTTCCAAGATAGGCCAAGGTGACATGCAACTCTTCTTCCGGCAGGCCTCCACTCAAAGCCAGCTGGTGGGCCACATCTTCAGGGGGCACCAAGCACAAAATGATGCCTTTGGGGGCTGCGCTGGCTGCAGGGGCTTTCACAAGCAAGCGCTTCACGGCCAGGTCTCCATGTCTGCAACGGTGGCTTTTGCCATGAACGCCTTTTTGCCTCCAGGACCTGCTGGCTGAGCTTCATCAGGGTCTTCCCCGGCATCGTCTTGCTGGAGCTGCATTCCTGGCTTGACTTGCCAAAGGTTGCCTTCATGGTCGAGCATCTGCCGGTTGCCGTCTTCATCGGCGTCTTCTGGGCCCTCTTCATCCTGGGGTTCTTGTTGTGCTTGCAGCTCCTGGGCCCGTTTTGCCTGCAACTCCTGGGTGTAGATGGTCTGCAAGCTGGGATCCAGCGGGGCATCGTTGAGCACATCCATTGGGTGCGGGGCTTCACCGCGGCGCTGCCGGTATTCACCAAGGGTCAGCATTTTCAATTCAGCGTCCTGGGAGGCTTTCTGGTCACTGTCCAGGCCAGTCCAAACGAATTCAGCGTCCGGGTCCAGCATTTTCACCACATCATCAAGGGTCCCACCAAGCCAGTCCAGCATGGGCCACAGCCCTTTGTCTTTGCTGCTGGCAAGCCGTTCTTCGGTGTCGTCACCCGACAGGCTGGATTTGTTGCTGGTGAATGCTTCAAAGTTCACCTCTTCGGGGTCCATGCCGTACAGGGCGCATTTCACCGCAACCAGAAAGGTCATCCACTTGCTGAAATACATTTCGTTGAACTCGACATCGGTTTTGGTGAAAACCGCCCCGCTTTCTTTGTCCTTGGCAACCATGACCGGCATGCGCCAGGCGTTGGTGATTCCGGTGACGTAGGCATCCCAACTGGTTTTGAATTGCTGCAAATCCCCATCCTGAAAGTCCCCAAACAGGGTGAGGATGCCTTTGGGAATGGAGTTGTGGCTCAGGCCCCGGATGTTCATGGTCATGGCGTTGATGAAGCCTGTAACCACCTGGATCAGTTCTTCGGGTTCAGGCTGGCCGTAACCCAAGTGCTCCAGCAGAGGGCTGGGCTTGCGTATGGTGTAAAGAAAATCATCATGGGTGTAGTGGGCCAGGATGCGGTTGTCCCATGACAGCACAGCAATCACGTCTGAGGGGTCGGGAATGTCCAGGTTGAAACGCTCATGGAGTTCTGGGTTCCCCCACCCTTCTTCCAGGCCATAGTTGGGGTCGGTCAAAAAGACCTTGGATCCATCCACATGCACAAACCCGTGGGGGCGGCCACTGAGGGTGGTCACAATCTCGATGGGGCCAGCGTCATAGGTCATGGAGTCTTGCAGCAGTTTGGCGGCAAAATCCCTGAGGCGGTCCCTTTTGAGTTGCCGGCGTTTCCTGGGGTCGAACACCGCCCCACAGTTGAGCAGGTATTGGCTGATCCAGCGCAGTTTGGCTTTGCCTTCTTCGCTGATGTCGCTGTCATTGGTGTACCGCACCTGGAAACCTGGCTTCCACTCTTGTTTGCTGGGTTTGAGGAAGCGTTGCACCTGCCAGATGCGTGTCCACTGGATGCTTTGCAGCAGCACATCACTTTTGACAATCTGCCTGAGGGCCGGGAAGTCATAACCCACGGGGCGCCGGAGGGCAAAAGGCTGGGGGCCTTGTTCATCGAGGTCCAGGTTCACCCGGGCAACCCCGGGTGAAACCCGGGGTTCACTCTGGGTGCGGTGCTGCTGGCCCTGGCCCCACTGGTTTTGCAGCTGGGTAGGGTTGGCTGCCTTGTAAAAGAGCTCTCCGATTTGTTGGGCGGCGGCCAGCACCTCTTGTGGGTTCAAGGACTGCGCATAGGGGGCTGCCTGCTTGAGCGCCTGCACTTCTGCATCTTTGCGCTCATCAACCGGGGCCTGCGGAGTGGACATCACCCTGCTGGCCTCGGAGAATTCTGGGCTGCTGGGCAGCTCACTGCGGGGGGTGGAGCGTTTGCGGAAAAACATGGTTACACTTTCTCCGCCCTCACCGTAACAACACAGCTGTATTGCTGTATAGTTTTAAAGTTTTATCGTTGTACAAAAGGGTCTGGGCCACAGTTGATGCCGTTGAATTTACTGACAATTCGCCGTAAGATGTCCGTAGAATAGGACGAGGGGTAAAACACCATTGGTGGTATTGCGTTTTACCTTGCGCATGTGCTAGCTTATCGCTATGGCAAACATGGTCGAAGTTGTAAAGCATCACGGACCCTGGGCGCACGTTGCGATCAGTTACCTGAAGGAAAGAGGAGGTGACAAGGACTTTGTTGACGTGAGCGCCAGCGAGATGGCAAGACAGTTTGAAGTGGCCATCACCACGATCTCACGTCCGCTCCAAAGCCTCATTCAGGAAGGAATCATTGAGGTTCAAGGGCGAAGTCGAGGCACAAAATACCGTGTGACAGAGAAATTGCAGGACTGAACCTGCTGACAATTGAAAAACTTAAGCTCTGGGCTACCACCCCCAGAGCTTAAAAAGAGCTACCAGCTCACATCACTTTTTGTCTTGTCCTGGTAGCTCGAAAAACCTACTTGTTCGTAAAGGGCTGAATTTTGACGAGTCCACCCTCTACGAAAGGAGCTGATTCTTATTTTAGGGACTATCACCCCGGATTTCAACCTCCAGGCCTTCATTGGAGCTCAACCATGAGCATCGCCGCCTACCAGCGTGTCAAATCCCACAGTCGGCAAAAAGGGTCCAGGCTCTTGTGCCTTCTGATCCTCGCAGACCGCGCCCGGGACAATGGAACCGGCATTTTTGTGGACGACTACAGCCAGTTCGTCCGTGACGTGGCCCGGGACATGCGCATGACCCCAAAACAAACCAGCAACATCCTCAAAGAGCTGCTGGAAACCGATGAACTGAAAAAACTGGAACTGCCAGAAGCAAAACTGGAGTTCCAGATTGTGTTTCCCCGCACCCGCTACACTGGCCGGGAGTCTGCACCCGTTCGGCACAAAACCACGAAAAATGCCGGTCAGGACAACAGGAACCACCCTGTCACAAGCGAGAAAAGATTTCCTGGCACTGTGGAAAAAATTTCCGGGAAAAGTTTTCCAGAAATGCAGGAAAAGATTTCCCAAAACGGCGAAAAACCTTCCACGAGAGCTGCCGAAAAAACTGCGTCTGAGATTCAGTTTTTTGCAAGCGAAAATTTTTCGTGCATATATAAGAATATAAATAATAATACTAATACCCTGGTAGGGAGGGAGGTAGAGGAAGCAACCCACCCACCCACCTCCCTCCCTTCTCCTGAAGTTCCACCCCAAGGGCAACCTGCCAAGCCCACCCACGATGACCGCCTGAGGTTTTTTGTGAACCTGATGGGTTATGGGAAAGCTTCTCACTACGAAGCACATTTGGAGCGCTGGGACACACAATACTCCCGGGAATTCATTTCCCTCGCCTGGCGCCTCGCTCCAGCGCACAAACACCCCCGTGTGGGTTATCCGCGGCCAGAATTTCTGTTTGTGGATTGGCTCAACCGGCACAAGGATTGCCCCTGGCCCGATGCACTCCAGCGCCAATATGCCCTGGACCTCGCAAAAGAATTCCCTGCAGACACGGTTCCTGGCGCTCCGGCAAGTGCTCCAAAAACCAGCCCTGAAGCAGCATTGGTGGTGGGCCAGCGTTACCTGGTCCAGGGCAAAGAAGCCGTGCTCTCTGACCTGGGCCCCACCAGCGCCTATGTGTGCTTCGAGTGCGACGATGGGGATTTCATTGATGTGCGCAAAGTTGATGTGCCTAACGTTGTTCGTCCCTTCCAGCATGGGGGCATGGCATGATCCAGGGGCTTGAAACACGGGTGGCTCCCAACTCGCTGGATGCTGAAGTGGCCGTGCTGGGTGCCGTGCTGCTGGACAATGACACCTTGGCGGTGCTCACTGATGTCACCCCGGAGATGTTTTACCGCGAATCCCACCGGCGCATCTGGCAGGCCATGAAAAACATTGAGTCACGTGGTGGTGACAACCCCATTGACCTGGTGACCCTTTCTGAGGAGCTGCGGACCCGGGGCCAGCTGGATGAGATTGGGGGGGCCACTTACCTGATTGGGCTCTCGGAAAGTGTGCCCACCGCGGTGTATGCCGAGTACTATGCCCGGATTCTCAAAGAAAAGCATGCTTTGCGCCAACTGATTCACAACTCAGGCCGGATCATGCAGATGGCCTACGAGTCTGAATTGCCTGTGGACGAGATTCAGGACCGGGCCCAACAGCTGATTTACGATGTGACCTCTCAGGAAACCGTGGAAGCGGACAGCGCAGATGGTGAACAGGCCGTGGGCCTGTTCATGGAGTGGCTGGAAGGCAACAAGGGGCAACCTTTTGCAACGGGCCTGAAGGATGTGGATGAAATGCTGGGCGGTGGCCTCTACCCGGAGTCCCTGATCGTGCTGGGTGCCCCTCCACGGGTGGGCAAGAGCACTTTTGCCCTCAATGTGGCAGACCGCATTGCGGAAAGCTACAAGGACGAATATGACGCCCTGTACTTCGCAATGGAG
The DNA here is from genome assembly GCF_007990775.1 of Deinococcus cellulosilyticus NBRC 106333 = KACC 11606. NCBI lineage: Bacteria > Thermotogati > Deinococcota > Deinococci > Deinococcales > Deinococcaceae > Deinococcus > Deinococcus cellulosilyticus. The sequence goes on from NZ_BJXB01000023.1 coordinate 85,324, forward strand.
ATGTCTGCAGATGAAATCACCTCCAGGCGGGTGGCGGCCCGGGCCCGGGTTGACTTCCAGCGCCTCCGGGCTTACAAACAAGACCCCAAGAACAACCCCCTCACTGAGCAAGACTGGACGCGCATTTCCAAGGCCCTGGAAACCATCAGGCAGGTTCCCCTCACCATTTATGACCGCCCTGGCATGAGCTACAACTACATTGCCAGCAAAGCCCGGGCCCACATGCGAAAGCGGGGCAAGAAACTCAGCCTGGTGGTGGTGGATTACCTGCAGATCATGGATTTTTCTGCTTTTTCCAAAGCTGGCAGCAATGAATCTTCAGAGATTGGGAAAACCGCCAATGCCTTCAAGCGGCTGGCCCGTGAACTCCAGTGCCCCATCATGGTGGTTTCCTCCCTCAGCCGGGACGTTGAGAAGCGCCCCAACCACCGGCCCATGCTGAGCGACTTGAGGGCATCTGGGGACATTGAGTATGCTGCAAAAGAGATCTTTTTCCTGTACAGGGACGAGATTTACAATCCAGACACCGATCAACAGGGAATTGCTGAGTTCATCATCGGAAAGCAGCGTAATGGTCCTGTAGGAGTTGTCAAGTTACAATTCCACGGTGCTCAAATGAGGTTCAACAGTTTGGCCACTGGCAATTGAGCAAAAAAACATGACCCAAAGGGTGGCAGTTTCCTAGGCCGTACACCCTTTGGGGAACCTTGGGGGGTTCTTATGAAGTCTAGCACGGGCATTGCTCGCAGCAACCGAATTTCGATCACTACCTCCAGACAACCCCTTGCGGTGCATCCTGATCCCACGATTGTGGTTGAATTCCCTGCCCTTCCCTCTGTTGAGGCTTTGAAAAAGATCATTCCTGTGACACACCGGTGGGCCCATGTTTTTGCGGCGGCTGACACTGCAGGGCAGCTGGGTGACTTGCTCGGGCGTCTGGAATTGCTGGAAGCTGGGGATGTGCGGGACACACGAAGAAGCCAGATCCTGCATCGGCTGGGCAGGAAGGTGGAGGCACGCAACCTGCTGGGTCGGTACCGAAACTCCATCCTGGTGCATGGATGGGACATGGCCTTTCGTGTTGATGAAGTCAGCACCAAAGACACCCCGCACCTGCTGAGGGAGTTTGAAGACACCCTGGAGCGCCTGAAAAGGTCAGATGACTTTGATGGGCGCAACGTCACCCTTGAAGGCCTCATGCGCGGCCACATGGCTTGTGCGGTGGGGAAAATCAACCTCGGTGACAAAGAGGGGGCCATGCAGCACTTCGAGAAGGTGCGCTTTTACGCTGGCCCCCTGCAAGATGAACACATGGAGCTGTTGGTGCTCACCGAGACCGCACGTTTGCATGTGAACCTCGGTGAACTGCAAGAAGCAGGGAAGGTATACCAGCAGCTTGCAAGGATTGCCAAGCCCATCAAGCCGCGGGTGTACAACGTGGTGTCTGTGATGTCTGTTTGGGTGGCTTACCTCACCGGCATGAAGTTTGACAGCTTGCCTGACTGGGCCCACTCGCAAGTCAGTGGCATGCGAGAGTTCTATGCGGTTGAGACCCATGCGCCTCTGAATGTGGTGGAGGTCGTCACCCACGCATTGCAAGCGCTTACCCATCTGGTGGAGCACCACGCAATGTACTTCCCCTTCTATGGGGCTGTGGAAGAACACCAGGCCGACAGGGATGAGCTTGTCCGCAAGGTGCTTGAACACCAGCACAAGGCCAACAGTCCAGACGAAATCATGGATTTCTTTCTGAGGGTCTGCAAAGCCCTGGCATTGGCCCTGCAGGGCAGTGATGATGCCCTGGTGGAGGTGGAAGCCTTGGAGTCCTCAACGGTGGTTTCAACCATTCCCCTGCTCTCCTGCTTGCGGCACATGGTCATGATCCAGGTGCATGCCTTGTTGCCCAAGGCACAAGGCACGCCAAGCCTGAGGGTGGCCCTCAATGGCTTGCGTCCAGGGTACATGGCCCTGTCAGATTACCAGCAGGATGTGCTGCTGGCCTGGGGTGAAAGGTATTTGCCTTACGGCCTCTGGGTGCTGTCGAATTCCATCAAGGACATGGATGTCCGGCTGTGTGAGCTGCGCAAGACCATCATCTACGTCACCGAAGAAGAAGCGGTCTTCAGAGGCAGGAAGATTTCTCGGTACCCCAAGACCATGCTTTGCAGGGAAGTGGTGGATGTGCTGCAGGGCTTTCCCCTCTCCAAGTATGACCGGGACCAGGCTTTAAGGCACAAAAAATCCCTTGAAAAGCTTAAGGTCAGTTCAATTGTGTTTTTGCCTGTCTTACGGCGCTTCGCTTTTAAACTGAGGTGTACTGAGTTTGAGAGGGAGGTTCTGGGAATATGAGAAAAGGTTTGATGTTGGCTGTGGTGCTGGCGGTGGCGGTGTTGACCCCTGGAGTGGCTGCTGAATCAGGCAAGGAGAAGGAAAAGCAGACCACAACCACGACCAATTCTGATCCTTTCGTCAGCAATGTAACGCCCCCTGTTTCATATTCCCTGGGTTCAGGGTATTATGTTCCCTGTGGGTCATGTTGACCCGGTAAATGAGAAATTCAGCGACCAGTTTCTTGAAAAATCTGTCAAGAAACTGGTTTTTTTAGGGGATCGTCCCAATATACCTGACATCTTCTGGTCGCCAACTGAAATTCAGCTGATCGTAAAATGGTGGTGGTTCGCGCTGGGTGCAGAGATTCGACACACCATGACTGCCCAAAGGTGCATGCAATATGCAATCTACGTAAACGTAAGCGTAAAATGTCGTATAACATAAGAAGACTTTTACGCACCAGGGGGCGCAAAGCATGATCGGTACAATCGTAGAACGTCTTGGTCACACCGTCATTGAAGCAGCTGAAATGTATGAAAATATCGAGCTGGAAACAGCTGCCTGGAACGCCGTCCGTGACCTGCTGGCAGGTGAAGACACCATCAACATCATCAAAAAACTCCCGAGGGTCCTCGGGAGTGATCGGGTGGCTGAAGAACTCTTAAAGCTCTCCAGCAGCCTTCAGGCCTCGTACAATGGCCTCGTAAACAAGAGCACTCTTCGTCACGCGAGTGCCTAACTTCAGCTCCTGATCGATGGCAAGTTTTTCAAGGGCGTCATCCACCCCCACCGGGATCCTGACGCTCTTTCTGTTGCCTGAGGGATTGGGCACACTCTTCAGGTCCTCACCACGCCGCACAGTGCGGATCAGGTCTTTCACCCAGTCGGTGATGAGCTTTTGCATTTCGGTTTTTTGTTCTCGGGCAACGCTTTTGACCTTGGTGTAGTGAAACGCTGGAGCAACAATGCTAATCATGGTGGTGGCTTCCTCCTGGCCGCCCTCCTGGGCACTGTCCTGGGTTCCCCCACCCATCATGCCGCCATACATCCTGTCTTCATTGGTCATTTCGCCACTCCACTCAATGCCACACGGTCACAAAACCACTTGAACACCTGCTGGTAATCCCTGGCCGGGATGCTATCGGCATTCAGTTCAAAAATGGTTTGTCCTTTGCCCAATTCACGTTCCATCTCTGCAGCATGGTGGACTTTGCCAGCACGTTGCTCCTCAGGAAAACTCCGCTGGTACTTCAACAATTCACGGGTGGCAATTTCTTTCTCCCGGATCATGGTTGCCAGAATGCCTGCCACTTTCGGAGCCCGGTCCAGCCTGCGGGTCATCACATCCACCCGGGACAGCACCCCTTCCACACCCTGCCTGGAGGCCAAGCCCGGGCTGGTGGGAATCAACAGCCAGTCGGCGGCATAAAGGGCCAGCAGGCTGCTGAGGTTGGTGGAAGGACCCACATCCATGATGCACAGGTCATACCCACTTTTGATCTCGGCCAGGCGGTCCAGCAAAATCCGCTCACGGTTGGGCACACTGGCAATGATGAGCTCGGCTTCCCCAAGGGCTGGGCTGGTGGGAAGAATGTCCAAATTTGGACGCACTTCTTTTTGCACCAGGTCCTTCATGGGGGTGTACCCACGCTTGAACTCATCATGGAAGGCCAGGGCCTCATACATGCCAGGCAGGTTCTTGCCGTTCACGTTGAGAAAGCCCCCGCTTTGGCCTTGTGTGTCCATGTCCACCAACAAGACTTTGCGGCCCTGCTGGGCGGCCAGGTATGCCAGGTGGGTTGCAGTGGTGGTCTTGCCCACCCCACCTTTTTCTGCGGCAATGGCAACCGTAATCATCGGTACGCCTGCCGGCGCTGGGGTTTCGTGTACTCCACCACACCCAAGAAGCTGTCCTTGCTGCCCATCGACAGCACCTCAGGGTCTCCCTCCAGGGGCTTGCCAAACTCAAACGTGTTGGCGCCAATGCACCAGGCAATGATGAGGCCCATGTTCTCGCGTTCGATCACGCACACCTCACCCACCCTGGGCACCTTCTTCTGGCAATACAGCATCTGGCCCTCGGTGATGACCGGTTCCATGCGGCTGGTCCTGGACTCAATCACGAAATCGGCCCTCAGGTAATACTCGGGGGTGTGAATCCGGGTCCAGCTGGCCCGGCCTCCGGTGCTTTCCAGCTCCAGGTAGTGCGGGATGCCGGTGGGCAAAGGGGCGGCGCCTTTGGCAACAGGTAGGACTTCCACACCCGTGTCCTGTTGGAATTTCGCTGTGTCTCCATCCCAGAGCAGGTGAATCAGGGCCCTGACTTTGCCTGGGCTGGTGTTGCGGTGTGCAAAAAAGGTTTGGCCGTACTCTTCGATTTCCCACATGGTGCTTTTGGTGATGGCTTCATAAACGGTGGGATCGCGCTCGGCCAGGTCTTTGCTGAGCGTTTCAACTTTTCGTAGGCTTAAACGCTTTTCTGCACGGGCCGCACGGATGATCTCGCCAACATTGGTTTCGGTTTTCTCGGTCATCTGGGGACACCTCAGGTAAGCTATCTCACTTAAGTCTAACATATCGGACAAACTATACAGTTTTTGAGATTTAAAACAGTAAGGTTACATAAACTGTCCTATTCGGCGGACTTGCGGACGGCTGTCCGGTGTCCGTAAAATAGGACAAATGCTAAAACAACCCGAGATTTCACCCGATCAAATTTCCCAGTACTTCCAGGCAGCACGAGAAAAACTCGAAGGCCTGGGGCGGGCCGGGGTCAATGAAGTGGCGAAACGGGCAAGTGTGCAACCAACCACAGTCTACAGATTTCGTGATGGAGATGACACCTACCAGTCCCACGCTGAAAACATTGCCAAAGTTGCCATGCAGCTCACCCCCCAGGAGCTGCACGATTACCGGCGCTACCGCAAGCGCAGAAAGGAGTAAGCCGATGGAGCTTCGTGACCTGGACCCTTATGGAGAGTGGCAAAACCCGGAAGAGTTTCCGGTGGTGGTCAGCAAACTTTTGGAGCTGGCTGCAGCAGGTTCCTATGAAGAGTCGGTGGCCCACATCCGGGCCTTGAGGCCTCAGGCCGCCAATGAAGCTGTGGTTTTCTGGAGTGCGCCGGAAAACCGGGCCCACTTCATCCATGCCATTCTTCGGCGTGAAGGCCGCTCGAAGCTCCAGGTGGAAGAAGACCTCGACATCCCGAAGTCCAAGCTTTATTACTTCCTGCACTCCTGGAACATCAAATTGCAGATGTCCCCCCGCAAGTCCTGCACGGTCTTGAGCCAGGGTGGTGAGCGCCTGTCAGGTGAGATTGTGGAGCACCTGGAGGCTGGCCGGGTGCAGGTGGCCGTGGAAGGGTACAAAGGGAACTTCCTGGCCCAATGGTCTCCGGCGAATGGTGCCTGCAGGTTGCTGGAACAGCTGCCGGAAGTGCATGGCCTTTACACCCTTCCTGAGGCAGCCCAGATGCTGGGCTACCGTGAAGCGTTTCTCTCCCGGGTCCTGAAAGCACTGGGCCTGGGCACCAGGCGGGTGCATGCAGAAGACCTGGTGCGCATCAAACCGAGGGACGGGTGGGTGTATGGCTAAGGAAGTGTACCTGGAT
>NZ_BJXB01000024.1 GCF_007990775.1 Deinococcus cellulosilyticus NBRC 106333 = KACC 11606
CTTTCCTTCTCAAGCACGAGGCTCCGAAAGGGGCCTCTTTTCTTTGGTGTTCATGTCACACTTTTTCAGTTGAGGGTGTGAAAATGCCATAGGTTCTCAGGCATTTCTGAACAGGGTCCATATGCAATCATTCAACTTGTGTATACAGTATACAAAGAGTTAGGATGGTCGTATGACACGTCCTTTGCTTGAGCACCTGACCCAGGAAATTCAGACCCTGAAGGACACCGGGTACTACAAAAACGAACACCAGATCAGAAGTCCTCAGCGTGCCGACATTGAACTGAAAGATGGCCGCCACGTGCTGAACTTCTGTGCCAACAACTACCTCGGACTTGCCGACGACAACCGCATCAGTGAACGTGCTGCACATGCCCTGCAGGAATACGGTTTCGGCATGGCCAGTGTGCGCTTCATCTGCGGCACCCAGACCATCCACAAGGAACTCGAAGCGCGCGTCAGTGCTTTTCTGGGCACCGAGGACACCATCCTGTACACCAGTTGCTTTGACGCCAATGGAGGCCTGTTCGAGACCATTCTGAGCGATCAGGATGCCGTCATTTCCGATGAGCTGAACCACGCCTCCATCATTGATGGGGTGCGCCTGTGCAAAGCAAAGCGTTTCCGTTACAAAAACAATGACATGGCTGATCTTGAGGCCCAGCTTCAGGCTGCAGATGCTGCAGGAGCACGCTTCAAACTCATTGCCACCGATGGGGTGTTCAGCATGGACGGCATCATTGCCAACCTGAAGGGCATCTGCGATCTGGCCGAAAAATACGATGCCTACGTGATGGTGGATGACAGCCACGCTGTGGGTTTCATCGGAGAAAATGGCCGTGGAACCCCGGAGTTTTGTGGGGTGGGGGACCGGGTGGACATCTACACGGGCACCTTCGGCAAGGCCCTCGGTGGAGCCAGTGGTGGCTACACCTCGGGCCGCAAAGAGATTGTGGAATGGCTGCGCCAGCGTTCCAGACCCTACCTGTTCTCCAACTCGGTGGCCCCCAACATTGTGGCGGCCACCCTTGCCACGCTGGACATCCTGGAAAGTGAAGGCAGAGCTCTCAGGGCCAAACTGCAGGCCAACAGCCAGCTTTTCCGCAAAGAGATGACCGCACTGGGGTTCGATCTGGTTCCAGGTGAGCATCCCATCATTCCTGTGATGCTGGGTGACGCTGTTCTGGCGGGCAACATGGCAAAAGAAATGATGGAGCTCGGGGTTTATGTGGTTGGGTTCAGCTTCCCGGTGGTTCCCAGAGGGAAGGCCCGCATCCGCACCCAGATGAGCGCAGGCCACGAAACAGAACACATCGAGCGTGCGGTCAGGGCCTTTGAGCAGGCAGGCAAAAAGGTGGGGGCAATATGAAGGCACTGGCGAAACTGGAAGCCAGAGAAGGCATCTGGATGACCGATGTGGAAAAGCCAGAGGTGGGTCCAAACGACCTCCTCATCCGCATCAGGAAGTCTTCCATCTGCGGCACCGACGTGCACATCTACAAGTGGGACGACTGGGCCCAGAAGACCATCCCGGTTCCCATGCATGTGGGCCACGAGTACATGGGGGTTGTCGAGGCCATGGGCTCAGAAGTTCGGGGTTTCGAGGTGGGGGACCGGGTTTCCGGGGAAGGTCACATCACCTGCGGGCATTGCCGCAACTGCCGGGCAGGCAGACGTCACCTGTGCAGAAACACCCTGGGAGTGGGTGTGAACCGTCCAGGATCATTTGCAGAATATCTGGTGATTCCTGCATTCAACGCCTTCAAACTCCCGGACAACATCCCAGATGAGATTGCCTCCATTCTTGATCCCTTTGGAAATGCCGTGCACACGGCCCTCTCCTTTGATCTGGTCGGAGAAGATGTGCTGGTGACTGGAGCAGGCCCCATTGGCATCATGGCTGCTGCGGTGGCCAAACATGTGGGGGCACGCAATGTGGTCATCACCGATGTGAACGATTACCGCCTGAACCTGGCCCGCAAGTTCGGTGTGACCAGAGCAGTGAACGTGGCAAAAGAAAACCTGCAGGACGTCATGCATGACCTCGACATGCATGAAGGGTTTGATGTGGGTTTGGAGATGAGTGGCAGCGGTCCAGCCTTCAACCAGATGCTCACCCACATGAACCACGGGGGCAAGGTGGCCCTCCTTGGCATTCCGGCCAGTGGCGTGACCATCGACTGGAACAACGTGATCTTCAAGGGCCTGGTCATCAAGGGCATCTACGGCCGGGAGATGTTCGAGACGTGGTACAAAATGGTGGCCATTTTGCAGAGCGGTCTGGACCTGACCCCCATCCTGACCCACCGTTTCTCCATCGACGATTATGAAAAAGGTTTTCAGACCATGATCTCCGGTCAGTCTGGAAAAGTGATTCTGGACTGGGATTGAAACGCTGTGATGAAAGAGGCCTGGGTTGATCTCAGGTCTTTTTTGTTGTCTGGGAGATGAGTTCAAGATTTGAATCTGTAGCGGTCTCCTGAAGGGCCAGACTGTGAAAGCGATTGCACAGGCGATATCGCAATGCTATATTGAGATTGTTAATCAAAAAAACAAAGTAGATTCTGGAGGTTGTGATGCTTCTGAAGTCCCGTGCCACCCAGCTCCTCACTGCGCTCTTGTTGACGAGCACCGTCTCTGCCCAGGCCCAGCAGGCCCCATACCTGGACCCCAAACTCCCTGTGGAAGAACGGGTCAAAGACCTGCTCTCCAGAATGACCCTCGAGGACAAAGTGGGCCAGATGACCCAGGCCGAGCGGGGCAACATCAAGAACCTCGATGACATTGGTTTTTATGGTTTTGGCTCGATCCTGAGTGGGGGAGGCTCTGTTCCTGGAGAGAACACCCCGGAAGGCTGGGCCAACATGATCGATGCCTTCCAGCGCAAAGCCCTGGAAGCCCCTCTGAAAATCCCCATGCTTTACGGAATTGATGCAGTGCATGGGCACAACAACGTTTACGGGGCCACCATCTTCCCGCACAATCTCGGACTGGGAGCCACCCGCAATCCGGAACTGGTCAGAAAAATTGGTCAGGCCACTGCGGCAGAGGTGTACGCCACGGGCATCCGCTGGAACTTTGCTCCCTGCGTGTGCGTTGCCAGAGATGAGCGCTGGGGCCGCACCTACGAGTCTTACGGTGAAGACCCTGAAATCGCCACTGCCATGACCACCATCATCGAGGGCATGCAGGGAGACTACGGCAAAGGCACCGTTCTGGCCACCGCCAAGCATTTTGTCGCGGATGGCGGCACGCTTCTGGATTCCAGCACCACCGGAAACTACAGCCTGGACCAGGGAGACGCCCGCATCACCGAAGAGGAACTGCGCAAGGTTCACCTGCCCCCCTACAAAGCGGCCATTGAGAAAGGGGTGGGCAGCGTCATGGCTTCCTTCTCCAGCTGGAATGGCCTGAAACTTCACGCCCACAAGTACCTGCTGACCGACGTCCTGAAAAACGAACTGGGCTTCAAGGGCTTTGTGATCAGTGACTGGGCGGGCATCGACCAGATCTCACCTGACCCGGCCAGAAACGTGCGGGAAGCCATCAACGCAGGCGTGGACATGGTGATGGAACCCAACAACTACGCCCGTTTTGTGGACAACCTCACTGCGGAAATCAAAAACGGCAACATCCCCATGAGCCGCATCGATGACGCAGTGAGCCGCATCCTCACCCAGAAATTCAAGCTGGGCCTCTTCGAACAACCTTTCACAGACCGCTCCTACTTCGACCAGCTTGGCTCCCAGGAGCACCGCGATCTGGCCCGTCAGGCCGTGCGGGAATCGCTGGTGCTGCTGAAAAACGAAGGTGTGCTCCCCATCAAGAAAGACACCCCTAAAATTCTGGTGGCCGGCAGCAACGCCGATGACATCGGCAACCAGGCCGGAGGCTGGACGATCAGCTGGCAGGGCAAGAGTGGAGACATCATCCCTGGCACCACCATCCTGCAGGGCATCAAGAACACCGTCAGTGCGAACACCAAGGTGGATTACGTCAAATGGCCCGAAGCCGACGAAGCAAAAGGCTATGACTTCGGGGTCGTGGTTGTCGGTGAGCGCCCCTACGCAGAAGGCCAGGGCGACAAAATGGACCTCGGTCTTGGCGATGGGGACCGCAGGGCCATCCAGAACGTCTGCTCTGCCATGAAGTGCGTGGTGGTGGTGGTCTCGGGCCGTCCGATGATCCTGACCGACGACCTCCCCAGAATGAATGCCCTGGTTGCAGCATGGCTGCCCGGTTCTGAAGGCCAGGGTGTGGCGGATGTGCTGTTCGGAGACCACAACTTTACGGGCAAACTGCCCATCACCTGGCCCCGCAGCATGGACCAGCTTCCCATCAATGTGGGAGATGCGAAATACGATCCACTGTTCGCTTATGGGTTCGGGCTGAAGTACTGAGATCCCCAACAAGCAAAACCCCCCGATTTTTCGGGGGGTTTGGTGCTTCCAGCTCAGTTGTCTCTGACCAGGGCTGGAATGACGGCCATCTCGTGCACGAGGGGGCGTTTGCGGGTTCCGAATTTCTGGGCACGTTGCAGTGCGGCTTCTCGCAGGGTGCGCTCCCAGCCCATGCGGACGTGGTGGGGGAAGCAACCCAGGAAACTGCCGAGGAGGTCCTCCCAGATGGCCTGCTCCTGCCATTTCTGGTATCTGTTCCAGGCGGTGCGCGAGGTGATGCCGAAATCCTCGGGCATGTCCTGCCAGGGGAGAGCGGTGCTGAGGACATGCAGAATCGCCTCGAACACGTGGCGGTCTCGCACGTTCAGCTTGGGGACGGCCAGGAGCATGGTGTCCCATTGTTCATCGGTGAGCCGATAGATACTGACTTCTTGCATGCGGGTTCTCTCGCTTCTGACTTCTTCAGTCCTGGAAAGAAAGGCGGTCTGACGCGTACCTGTAGGGGAGGGGTGCGTTTTTAAGGGAAGACTTTGACCTTGGACTGTTGCATGAGAGTAATGCTCTTTGCAGGGTCTTGTCAATGAAAATCACTGTCTCGACACCGTGCGGGTGGTTGTTCTGGGCGACTCCGCTCGTTCTGATGACGCACGAAGTGCCCACACCATTATTCTGCCCACAAGAGGAGCGGTCTGAATGTGATTAGACATCTTGCACTGCATGAAGACAGATGCAAAAATATAAAATTGAACCCAGAAAATATGCGTTATGAAAGCAGATTTGCTTGAATTACAGGCAAATTTGTGGCATATATATGAATATTCATGCGTTCATGCTGGTTGCCCCTGCCAGCAGCGCTGAAGGGAGTGACATGCCAGCAGTGTCTTTCACGCATCAGGCGTTTAACGAGGTCTATTCCACTCCCGATCAGGTTCGTGCCCACTACCATGTGCTGATGGACCAGCTTTCCAGGCTGGGAGTGCAGGAGTTTGAACGCCGGGCAGGGCTCAGCGACCTGAGCTTTCGCAACCAGGGGATCACCTTCACGGTGTACGGGGACGCCCAGGGAACAGAACGCACCATTCCCTTTGACATGCTGCCCAGGATCATTCAGGCCCAGGAATGGCAGGTTCTGGAAGACGGACTCAAACAGCGGGTGAAAGCCATCAACCTGTTCCTGCAGGACCTGTACGGCCCCCAGCGCATCCTCAAAGACAGAAAAGTGCCTTTTGAGCTGATCCATTCCAGCCCCAATTTCAGGCGGGAGATGTTCGGGATTCAGGTGCCTTACGGGGTGTACACCCACGTGGTCGGCTCTGACCTGATCCGGGACGAACAGGGAAACTACCGGGTTCTGGAAGACAACCTGCGCTGCCCGAGTGGGGTCAGTTACGTGCTGGCCAACCGCACCGCCATGACCCGCATCTTCCCAAGGTTGTTTCGACAATACCGGGTCCGTCCGGTTCAGCATTACACCACTGCCCTGCTGGAACTGCTGCACAGCCTTTCTCCCAGGCACATCGAGGAGCCCACCATCGTGGTGCTCACACCTGGAATCTACAACAGCGCTTATTTCGAGCATGCCTTTCTGGCGCAGCAGATGGGTGTGGAACTGGTGGAAGGCCGGGACCTGCTGGTGTCCGAGGGCAAGGTCTACATGCGCACCACCCACGGGCGCAAACAGGTGGATGTGATCTACCGCCGCATCGACGATGACTTTCTGGACCCCGCAGCTTTCAAACCAGACAGTGCCCTGGGTGTCCCTGGCCTGATGCAGGCCGTGAGGGCTGGAAATGTTGCCCTTGCCAATGCACCCGGAGCAGGCATCGCAGATGACAAGGCAGTCTATCCCTATGTTCCAGAAATGATCCGCTACTACCTCACAGAGGAACCCATTCTGGACAACGTGGAGACTTTCTCCGGGGCAAAAGGTCAGGACCTCATGTACATGCTGGAACACGCCCAGCAACTGGTCTTCAAACCTGTGGGGGAGTCTGGCGGGTACGGCATGCTGATTGGACCCCAGGCCAGCAAGCAGGAGGTGCAGGATTACCTGCTGAAGGTGAAGGCCAACCCCAGAAATTTCATTGCCCAGCCCACCATCTCCCTGAGTGTGCACCCCAGTTACTACAAAGATTCGGGCACCTTCGAGCCCTGCCACATCGACCTGAGGCCTTTCATTCTGGTGGGTCAGGAAACCACCATCATTCCCGGTGGTCTGACCCGGGTGGCCCTCAAACGGGGATCACTGGTGGTGAACAGCTCACAGGGTGGAGGTTCCAAGGACACCTGGGTGCTCGAAGACGATGAACTCCCCTTGCAACACACCATGCTTGAAGCCCCGGTGGCTTTCCCTGACCCCGAAGACCACCTGCCCGATCTGGCCCTCGAAGCCATCCGCATGGCCCAGGAAGCCCAGCAACAGTGAGGATTCATGCTCAGTAGACTTGCAGAAAACCTGTTCTGGATGGGCAGATACGTGGAGCGTGCCGAGAACACTGCCCGCCTGCTCGATGTCAATTACCACGCCACTCTGGAGGCCCCAAAGTGGTTCCCGGTGCGCTGGGAGCCCCTGCTGCGGATCACCACCTCCCAGGAGAGTTATTTTGAGCACTTCCCGGAAGTCACACCGTACAGTGTGCCCGTCTGGCTGGCCATTCACCCCAGCAACAGTTCCAGCATCCGGGGATGCATCACCGCAGCGCGCGAGAATGCCCGCAGCCTGCGTGACCAGTTGCCCAGTGAGATGTGGGAATCCATCAACCGGGAGTACTTCAAACTGGGTTTTGCCAATCAGGAACTGATCAACGAAGATGGATTGCACAGCTACTGCATCACCGCAAGAGAAGCCAGTCACCTGTTCTTTGGCATTGCAGAAGGAACCCTGCCCAGAGACGAGGGCTGGCTCTACCTGCAGGCAGGCCGCACCCTCGAACGGGCCGACAGCGTGCTCAGAATGCTCGCGGAATACTATCAGGACATCCCCACCCACGCCAGCCACCAGGTGGAAATCCAGAACCACCACTGGATGGCCGTCCTGAAAAGTGTTTCCGCCTATGAAGCCTACCGCAAGGAGTACCAGTCGCGTCTGGACCCCGCAAGAATTGCCGCCTTCCTGCTGCAGAGCCACACCTTCCCGAGAAGCGTTCTGCACAACCTGCAGACCCTCAAACACCTTCTGGAAGAACTCGCAGACATCACCCAGCACAACTCCCGTGAGATCTCCCGCAAGCTGGGCTGGCTGATTGCCCAGCTGGATTATGGCGTTCCCATGGCCTCCCTGATGTCCGGCGACACCCACATGCTCAGGGGCATGGCCGACACCCTCTGGAAAATCAGCGATGACATGGGCCGTCTGTATTTTCTGGCGAGGTATGCATGACCTGGCTCGACCTGCCTGGAACAGGCACCAATGACCATAAAGCCACCCGGTACACCTTCGAACACCTGACGCAGTACACCTACGAAGAAGACGCCTGGGACAGTTACGGCACCCTGCACTTGCAACCAGCGAGAGCAGGCCAGAAGCTGCTCGATTATGACCTGCTGCTCAAACCCTCTGGACACCTGCGCTTTCACACGGACTACTTTGGCAATGTGGCCCATGAATTCCAGATCGAACAGCGGCACAGAGAGCTGATGATCCTTTCCAGGGGGATCATCGAAGTGGCGCCCCTGGTGCTGCCCGACTTTTTGATCCGGTGCCAGGATTATGCCAGTCACCTTCCAGCACACCTGACCGAGTTCCTTCTGCCCTCGCAACACGTTCCAGCAGGAGAGTGGAGCAGCAGAATGGGCTTTGAGCTGCCAGACCCCGAAGAGGATTTGCTGATGTATCTGGATGCCCTGAACTCAAAATTCTTCAGCGCCATTGAGTACACCCCGGGTGCGACAGATGTCTTCACTCCCCTGGATGAGTTCTCCACCCACCGAAAAGGGGTCTGTCAGGACTATGCCCACCTGATGATCGGCCTCCTCAGGGAACAGGGCATGGCGGCCCGTTATGTCTCAGGCTACCTGTACTCCGAGCACCATGCAGAATGGCACGGGGCACAGGCCTCACATGCCTGGGTGGAAGTTCATCTTCCCGAAATCGGCTGGGCCGGATGGGACCCCACCAACGGCGTACGGGTACAAGACGAGCACATCGTGGTCGCTGTGGGCCGGGATTATGCGGATGTGGCCCCCCTCAATGGTGTGCATGCCGCAGGAGGGAAATCGGACCTCAAAGTGGAAGTGATGATCAGGAAGTTCTGACCTGTATCTTTTGTAGGGGCGCAGCACGCTGCGCCCCTACACTCATTCATCGAAGAACCTCGACCCCACAGAATCCAGATCCAGCACCAAACACAAAACCCCCACCCGAAAGGCAGGGGCCTGAAGGTCCTCTATGGATTACTGGTTGTCCAGAGGGATGCTGGCGGTGAGCACCACGGTGTCTCCACGCTGTTCCACTTCGATGTTCGGCTGGACTTTGCTGCTGTTTTTGGGGAAGTAACGCTCCACCACTTCCAGAAGCTCTTTCCTGAGGGCCTCAACGCGTCCGGGGGGAATCTGGGCACGGTCGTAGGCGAGCACCAGTTCCAGACGGTTTTTCAGGGTTTCTTTAGAGCGATTTTTTCTGCCCCAGAACATTACCGACCACCTCCGAAGATGCGACGCAGGGTGGCGAGCAGCCCCTTGTCCTCCTCCAGGTTCATGAACGGCACCTCTTCACCCATGATGCGGCGGGCGGTGTTCAGGAAAGCCTGTCCGGCTTTGGACTCACCGAGCACGGCAGGTTCACCGACGTTGGTGGACACCAGGATGTTTTCGTCTTCAGGGATGATGCCGATGGGTTTGGTTCCCAGGATCTCCAGCACATCTTCCACAGAGAGCATGTTCCCTTTGGCCACCATTTTGGGGCGCAGGCGGTTGATCACCAGTTTGATTTCCGGAACCTGCTGCGCTTCCAGCAGACCAATGATGCGGTCTGCGTCACGTACACTGGACACCTCGGGGTTCACAACCACCAGTGCGGCATCTGCAGGGGCGGCTGCAGTCTTGAAGCCCATTTCGATCCCTGCAGGAGAGTCAATCAGGATGCGGTCAAAGCCTTCTTCTTCCACCATCATCTTGATCAGTTCCTGCATTTTCTCGGGGCTGAGGGAGTCCTTGTCGCGGGTCTGCGCTGCAGGGAGCAGGAAGAGGTTTTCCACACGCTTGTCGCGGATGAGGGCCTGGCGGACCTTGCAGGCCCCTTCGAGCACATCCACGAGGTCAAAGACCACCCGGGATTCCAGACCCATCACCACGTCCAGGTTTCTGAGACCGACGTCCACGTCAATGATGGCGACCTTCTGCCCGAGTTTGGCGAGTCCTGTACCGATGTTGGCAGTGGTGGTGGTTTTGCCCACGCCACCCTTGCCGGAGGTCACCACAATTACTTTTCCGTTCAAGACTTTCTACCTCCAATGGTTCTCCAAGTATTCTATAAAAAATAAAGAGGGGGTGCGTCCCCCTCTTCAGATTTCTTCTTTAGACTCGTGTCTTTCAGATGCCGGTGAAGGCTTCTTTGGACTGCCCGTTGCGTTTGACCACTTCACGCACCGTGTCTCCAGTGATCAGTTCGGTTTCCATCAGGAGGCGGGCCACTTCGTGCATGGCACCAGAGTACTCTTTCAGGACGCTTCTGGCGCGCTCGTAAGCGTTGTCCAGGATGCGTTTGACGTCTTCATCCACCAGGCGTGCCGTGTGCTCGGAGAAGTCCTTGCGGTGGGCAATGTCTTCCCCCAGGAACACCGGACCGGAGTCAGAGCCGAACGCCATGTTGCGGAAGTTCTCGCCCATGCCCCATTCCAGCACCATGCGTTTGGCAACGCCCATGGCCTGTTTGAAGTCGTTGGAGGCCCCTGTGGAGATCTGACCGATGAAGAGCTCTTCGGCGGCACGTCCCCCGAGGGTGTAGACCAGCTGGTTTTCCAGTTTTTCCTGGCTGAGCATGGCACGTTCTTCAGGCAGGTAGAAGGCTGCACCGAGGGCACGGCCTCTGGGGATGATGGAGACTTTCTGCAGGCGGTCGGTGCCAGGAAGCACAGCAGCAGCCACAGCATGTCCGGCCTCGTGGTAGGCGATGGCGCGGCGTTCTTCTTCGGTGATGGTCAGGCTGGAGTTTTCCAGTCCCAGGGTGATCTTGTCGAGTGCCCGGTAGAAGTCGTGCATCTCGATGCGGGTCTTGTTGACACGACCGGCTTCCAGAGCGGCTTCGTTCACCAGGTTCTTGAGGTCTGCACCACTGAAGTAGGAGGTGGCGCGGGACAGTTCTTCCAGGCTCACATCTTCTGCAATGGGCTTGTTGCGCATGTGCACTTTGAGGATGGCTTCACGCTCTTTGAGGTTCGGCAGGTCGATGGTCACCTGACGGTCAAAACGTCCGGGACGCAAGAGTGCGGGGTCCAGAATGTCAGGACGGTTGGTGGCGGCCAGCACAATCACACTGGAGTTCTTGTCAAAGCCGTCCATCTCGGAGAGGATCTGGTTGAGGGTCTGTTCACGCTCGTCGTGACCCCCACCGATGCCTGCTCCACGCTTGCGCCCGATGGAGTCGATCTCGTCGATGAAGATGATGGCAGGGGCACCCTTGCGGGCTTCATCGAACAGGGTGCGCACGCGGCTTGCACCGACCCCGACAAACATCTCCATGAACTCAGAGGCACTCACGGTGAAGAAGGGAACATCGGCTTCACCTGCAACAGCACGGGCCAGCAGGGTCTTACCGGTTCCGGGAGGGCCCACCAGCAGCACCCCTTTGGGGATTTCTGCACCGATCTGGTGGTACTTGGTGGGGTTCTTCAGGAAGTCCACGACCTCCACCAGTTCACGTTTGGCCTCTTCGTGTCCGGCCACATCACTGAACTTGGTGGGAACTTTGTTTTCTTTGCCGTACCGTTTGGCACGGGACTGTCCGAATTGGAAGACTTGGCTCTGTCCGCCCTGTGCGCGCATGAACACAAAGTAGAAGAGGGCCACCAGCAGAAGCACTGGACCGAAGGAGATCAGCAGGCCCCACCACTGGTTGGGCAGCTGTTTGTGGACTTGAACTCCGGCTTCTTTCAGTTCGGGAATGAGGGTGGTGTCGGGCAGAGCGGCATCAGACACCAGATTGACCCTGAAGGTCTGCACAGACCGGTCCTGACCGCCAAGGGTCTGGACGTTTTCAGGTGCACGCAATTTCACAACGGCCGTGGAGGCGCTGCCATCGATTTGAACAGATTCCACTTTTTGGTCTTTGACGAGTTGCGTGAATGTGGTGTAACTGACTTCCGAAGTCCGTGAGACTCCATTCTGTCCGGTGATGACCGCGAGCGCGATCAGGACGATCAAAACCAGAAACCAGGGCTGTATGCGTATCAAGACTGAACCTCCAACAACTTGAGTGTACCAGACTCAAGTGAGAGATGATTATTAGAAAACACCCAAAGGGAGCGGGGAAAGAGCAGTCCGCCATCAGCAGTCAGCGGTCAGCGGTACAATTGCCGGGGCATGGTGAGGTTCCCAATGCTGAGAAGTGAATGTTTGCAGCGGCAACATGAGTTGCTGCTGAGAGCAGAAAGTGGAAACAGAAAAGCACCAGGAACCCTGAGGGTTTTCTTTGCTTCTTTGTGTAACTTCAATTCCAGGTTCATGCCTGATGGCTGAAGGCTGACCGCTGATGGCTGATATAAGATAAACTATCCCAACTGAGGGAGCGTGACGAGGTTGCAAGGCTTGCAAGACACCATTCAAAACATCCAGCAGATCATGCAGGAAGACCGGTTTGATCTGGCCTTCCAGACGCTGGATCAGATTTACCCCACCAAAAATGAGCAGGAGCGGGCCCAGCTTGCGCTCTTTGCTGCTGAATTGTATGCCCTGCACGGACCAGAATTGACCGATGAAGGTCTGGGTGCCCTGGTCTCGGCAGCTGAACTGGATGAAAGCATCGCCGAGACCCCCAGGTTTCAGGTGCTTCGCGGATTTTTCCTCAGTTATGGGGAAGAAACAGAAGATGCCCGTGAGGATGCACATGCTGGAATGAAAGGAGATGAGGTCAGCCGGTTTTTCGCGGCCTGCACCCTGATGAATCTGGGCGAAGATGCGGAGGCGAGAAGCATTCTGGAGAAGCTGTCCGACAATGGAATGCCCCTCCACCTCCAGTGGCGTTATCACGCCTGGTACGGTAAACTGCTGGATCAGTCCGGAGAGTTTGGGCCAGCCAGCGAACAGTACCGTGCTGCACTCCGCATTGTGAAGGTGCCCTGGCACCAGTTTGTGCTGAGTCTGGACCTCTCCAATATTCTGCTCTCGCTGAATGAGCTTCAGGATGCACAGAAACTGCTGGATTATATGGCCTCCCATCTGGATCAGGTGACCCCTGAGCAGAAGCTGCAGTATGCTTACACCATTGCGCAGGTGCACCTGAATCAGGGGCATTATCCAGAGTCCCTGAAATGGATTGAAGATGCAGATGCTCTGGAACGTGAACTGGGTGACCCCAGTTATGGAGTGGCCCTGGTGTATGGTCAGGCCCTGATGGGACTTGGGCGTCCCACGGAGGCCCTGGCGCACTTCAAGGATGCCCTGAACCTCACAGAAACAGAAACCTCCTACTGCCTGCATGAGATTGGCATCGCTTATCTGGACAGTGATCAGCCTCTGGAAGCCATGGAGCACCTGCAGCGGGTTCTGCGAGACCAGGATTACGCCTATCTCCCGGAAGCCCAGGCCGATCTGGCAGATGCCGAATACCGTCTGGGCCGCCTGACCGAGGCAGAGAACCTGGCGCAGGAGGCATTGGAGCAGGGAGCAGTGGTGCCTGCCAGTCTGGTGCTGGGCAACATTGCCATGGATTACTACCATCTGGACGATGCCCTGGGGCACTACCAGCGTGTCGCAGACACCGCAGCCGAAGGTGGGCGAGAGTGGCTGGTGTCCCAGCAGATGCTGGCAGACATTCTGGTTCAGCAGGGTTTTGCCCAGCCCGATCACATTCTGAACCATGCCGAACAGGCCCTCCGGTTCACAGATCCCAGCGATGACTGGTACCTGACCCTGCAGGGGTATGTTTCGCGCGCAAGGGATGTCTTGCAACAATCAGACCAGCGAACCCTGAATTGATTTGCATCAGGGCCTCGGAAAAGTGCCGTTTCAGGCACTTTTTTTGGTGGTTTGGCTGGGATCTGGAAACCCTCTTTACGTTGTGATTGTTCGTTGTTTTTGATGAAAAACCTCTATGCCGTCTGTCGTTGCAGGATGAGGTTTTGTGGCAAAGTTCCCAAAAATGACCCTCTTTAAAGAAAACTAAGTATTGCAACAAAAATGCTTTGTTGAACCGAGTTGGTTTTGCTGAGATAGAATCAGTTTGAAGAATGTTGTTTGAAACGAAGTATTTTCTGAGACCTCACATGGATGAAAGAGTAACAGTAGATCACGGGACTTTTGCGAAAGAGCACTGGAATAGTTCCCGGATAATCCATTGAAATGTATATACAATATCATGTTCTGTCACCTGGAATTGCTTCCAGTTTGTGCTGTGATCCGCTATCATCAATGCAACGCAAAAAAAACAGTTACACATCCGAAAGGAGCATTGCCCCATGCTGAAACGTCATGGATTACTGGCCCTGTTGACACTGTCTCTTGCTGCCTGCAGCCAGCAGGTCCCTCAAGACTCTCAAGCTGAACAGAGCATCAAGCCACAGACCATCAGTGGTACAGCCATTGATGACTGGCGCAAACAGGTCATTTACCTGCTGTTTACAGACCGTTTCCACAACGGCAACACCGCGAACGACAATGCAGGAGCCGCGAACTGCTTCGATCCCGCTCAGGCCAGAAAATTCCATGGGGGAGATCTCGTAGGTCTGCAAAGCAAGCTCTCTTACATCAAAGACCTTGGTGCAACAGCCATCTGGACCACGCCTGTTTACGAGCAGGTTGGTCAGCAGAGCGACGGTTCCTGTGGCTATCACGGCTACTGGCCCAAATACAGCTATCCCGGCAACATCAACATTGAACCCAAACTGGGGACCAGCACCGATCTGACCAACCTCATCAACACCATGCACAACACCACCTACAACATGAAATACATCATGGACATGGTGGTCAACCACGCAGGTGTGGGTGCGCCCATTGTCAGCCAGCAACCCAGCTGGATTCACCCACCCAAACCCCAGTGCGCCAATCTGGGTGATCCAGACATCTACTGTGACCTGTACGCCCTGCCAGATTTTGCCCAGGAGAACACTGCTGCTGCCACCTACCTCACCAACCTGTCCAAGCAGTGGGTCACCACCTACAACGTGGATTCCATCCGCATGGACACCGCCCGTCACGTTCCCAACAGCTACTGGTCTGGCAGCTGGGTTCCGGGCATCAATGCTGCGAAATCCAATGTGTTCACCTTTGCAGAAGCCTTCTATGACCAGAACCCCAGTGACCTCACGCAATTCATGGATGCTGGCTTTGATTCTGTCATCAACTTCCCGCTCCGCAAAGCCTTCGTGGATTCCATTGCCAAGGCGGGCAGCCTGGACATCCTGGCCACCAAGATCAACAGCTATTACACCACCTGGGGCATGAACCGTTCCCTGTTGACCATCAACCTGCTGGACAACCACGACGTGCAGCGCTTCATCAACGAACCTGGCTTCGGGGTGGCAGAAAGCGACATTCGCAAACGGTACCAGCTGGCCCTGGGTTCTCTCTTCACCGTCCCGGGCATTCCCCAGATTTACTACGGAAACGAAATCGGCATGTACGGTGGCTCTGACCCCGACAACCGCCGTGACATGCCCTCCTGGGCCTGGACCGACAGTGGACGCGCCACAGGTGGATCAGGCTTCCTGGCGGGTGGCGGCACCCCCAAGAACACCTACGACTACCTGAAGAAACTGGTCAACATCCGCACCAACAACGAGGCCCTCTGGAAAGGCTACTACACTGAACTCTGGCGTCCCAACGGGGGTCAGAATGTCATGGCCTACTACCGGGGCAGTGGCACCAACCGCATCATCGTGGTGCTGAACACCTCCAACACCACCGCCAACATCAATGTGCCCATCCAGACCAGTGGCATCAGTGCCACAGACAAGTCTGCCCTCACCAACGGCACGGTGTTCACCGACCAGCTGGGGTATGGAGCACCTGCCACCGCCACCATCAGCAACGGTACCCTGCCCGTGAGCATTCCTGCACAGAGCATGGCCATCTACAAGGCTGGAGGCACACCTCCTCCCGGAACCCAGGTGACCTTCCAGGTCAGTGCCAGCACCTGGCTGGGACAGAACCTGTTCCTGGTGGGCAACACCAGCCAGCTTGGAGCCTGGAACACTGCCAGCGCCCTGCAGATGACGGCCAGCAACTGCTCCGGCTCGGTTTGCACCTGGAAAGTCACCACCAACCTGCCAGCAGGAGCGATCCAGTTCAAGTTCATCAAGAAACCCGGTGACAACAACGCTGCAGTCACCTGGGAAGGCGGAAGCAACCGTTCCTACACTGTGCCCTCCACTGGACCTGTGACCTACAACGGTGGCAGCTGGCAACCCTGAACCTCGAACGTCCTCACCACCTTTCCTCTACCCATCTCTTCTTGATGCCCTTCGATTTGATCTGCGTTGCGCACCTTCAAAGCAAGAACCCCGAGCAATCGGGGTTCTCTTTGTTTCGGATGAAGTTTTGTGGAGTTTAGGAGATCAGGATTGGTTTTTGCGCACGTACCACTCCAGCGTGCCTGCAGCGGCCACGATGCCGTCTTCTCCGGTCACTTCCACATGCACATCCACCCGGGTTTTGCCTGCAGCTTCCAGTTCAGCCAGCAGATGCCGCATGGTGTCCTGTTCAATGTGGGCTCTGGCGGTGCCTTTGCCTTTCAAGGCAGCAACATACTGAAAGTTCACACTGGTGATCAGGGGCGTGTAGGCCCGCAGTCCACCGGGCAGGGAACCGGCAATGGCAACCCCACAGGCAGACTCGGCCAGACCGAATTGTACGGCTGCATGCAGGGTGCCAATGTGGTTGAGGAGGTCCTGGCGGGGTTCCAGGGTGCATGTGGCCTCTCCGGGTTTGAGGTCTGTGACCTGCACGTTCATCCAGCCGTTGAATGGGACAGTCGCCAGCATCTGGGTCAGCATTTCAGTTTGCATAGGTACCCGCATGATAGCAGACTTTTATACTCGGTTCAAAATATCTTTCCCATGACCGTCTGCTAATCTGAATGCACACCATGACCCATGACTTCATCGTGATCGGAGCAGGCAGCGCTGGATGCGTGATCACCCGCAGGCTGCTGGATGCCGGAGCCCGCGTGCTTTTGCTGGAAGCGGGTGGCCCTGACCTCGACCCACGCATCAAAATTCCTGCTGCTTTCAGCCAGCTCTTCAGAACCCCTTACGACTGGGAACTTTACACCCAGCCCCAGCGCCACCTGCTGGGACGGACCCTTTACTGGCCCCGTGGGAAAACCCTTGGAGGTTCAGGGGCCATCAATGCCATGATTGTCATTCGGGGCCATCTGGAGGATTACCAGAGCTGGGGCACAGACTGGTCCTGGGATCAGGTGCTGCCGTATTTTCAGCGCATTGAACACCATTTTCTGAAAAATGAACACCACGGTCAGGACGGCCCGATGGAGGTTCAGGAGCGCAACTTCACCCATCCCATCACCCAGGCCTTTTTGAGGGCAGCTGTGCAGATGGGGCATCCGGTGTGTCGGGACTTCAACACCGGAAAGCCGTATGGTTTTGGCCTCTACCATGTGAACCACCGCAAAGGGGAGCGTCACTCTCCTTTTCATGCTTATCTGAAAGGACACAAAGGGTACACCCTGAAAACCCGTGCCCAGGTCCTGCGCATCTTGCTTCACAACAAGGCGGCCAGAGGGGTGGTGTACCGGCATCAGGGAAAGGTCCTGAACGCTTTTGCCTCACAGGGGGTCATCCTGACTGCAGGAGCCATTCATTCCCCTCACCTGCTCATGCACTCCGGCATTGGTGATCCTGCTGTACTCAGGCATGCAGGCATTGACCTTGAGCATGCCCTGCCAGGGGTGGGCCAGAACCTGCAGGACCATCCAGCAGTGCCCCTGATCTATCAATCCAGAACAGACGACACCCTGGAAACCGCTTTGCAGCCCCAGCACATTCTCAATTACACCCTCAAAAAACAGGGACCCCTGAGCAGCAACGTCGCCGAAGCCGGGGGATTCATCCGCAGCAAGTCGGATCTGAGCGCACCAGACCTGCAGTTTCACATGGCTCCGGTGTATTACCGGGACCACGGCCTCACCGCACCTCCCATGCCTGCATTCTCACTGGGGCCGACCCTGCTCACTCCCAGAAGCACCGGACGCCTGTGGGTGCAGGATGCAAACCCCCTGAAAGCCCCGCTGATTGATCCGCATTATCTGCATGATCCTGAAGACCTCTATACCCTGATTCGGGGTCTGGAAATGGCCCACGACCTGATTCATCAGCCTGCTCTGAAACCTTACCGGGGCAAGGAACTGCTGCCGGGTCACAAGGACCTGCAGTTCCATGTGCAAAGCAACCTGCAAACCCTCTACCACCCTGCAGGAACCTGTCAGATGGGAGAACACCCGCAAGCCGTTGTGGATTCCAGACTGCGGGTGCACGGATTGAAAAAGCTCTATGTTGCGGATGCCTCGGTGATGCCCGCTTTGCCTCGTGGCAACACCCAGTTTCCCACCATGATGATCGCAGAGCGGGCGGCAGAATGGATTCTGCAGGATCAGACCCAGGCAACCACCTGATTGCGGCCCCGGGATTTGGCCTCGTAAAGCCCCACATTGGCCCGCTTCAGGACCTGTTCCCAGGTGGTGTCGTCTTGCGAGACCACGCTGATCCCCACGCTGCAGGTCACTTTCAGGGTGCCTTCGGGCATGGTGTAGGTCAGCTGGCTCAGACGCCGCCTCAGACGCTCTGCCAGCACCGCAGCACTGTCCAGGCGGGCATGCACGGCCAGCACCACAAATTCCTCGCCGCTGAGTCTGGCCGTCATGTCCACGCCATGGCGGATTTCCTGCTGGACGTTGTTGGCAACCTCCCGGATCACCATGTCTCCAGCATCATGCCCAAAACGGTCGTTGATGCGGCGGAACTCATCCACCCCGATGGTCAGGACACCAAAGCTTTCCCCGTAGCGCTTGAACCGCAGGAATTCTCCAAGCAGCAACTGGGTGAAATGCTGGCGGTTCAGGAGACCCGTGAGGGGATCAAGGATGCTTTCCTGCAAGAGTTTTTCATTCAGAGAGGTCAGTTCCTGGCTGAGCCTTTCCTGTTCCCGTTCCAGCAGAAGGCGGTGCACCTCGGCTTCGATGCTGCGTCCCAGCAGTGTGAGCAGATCCGTGTCCCAGGTCTGGTCAGGCAGGCTGGAATACAGGGCATAATGTCCGATCAACTGTCCGGCAGCGTCCAGCAGGGGAGCCCCAAAGTAGCTCTGGTAGCCTGCGGCCAGAGGATAGGTGTCATTGACTCTGCTGGCATGGCTCACCTTCTGACCGGTGTAAACTTCCGCGCAGGGCAGACCGGAAAGGTCCAGTGCGGCGTCACTGAGGTCCTGTGAACCGTCAAAACCAGCCACCAGACGCACCTGGTTCTGGGAAACATCGATGGATTCTGCAATCAGCACGCGCTCTGCGCCAAAAAGGGTGGACATTTCGTGGGCCAGCACCTGCAGGAAGTCTCGGCTGGAGCGCTCGCCGGAGGCTTTCAGCAGACTGCGGAATACCTGTTCTGGCTGTGTGGTCATCTGTTCCATGATAACCGCTTTTCACCGATGTGCATGCAATTCACATGACATCAGAACCGTGTGGATCTGTGCTGGTGTGTACAGGAGGCCCAGAAAGATGAAACATCATAAAAAACCCGGACTTGCGTCCGGGGTAAAGAGGGTTTGGGAACTCACTCCATTCAAGGGTGCCACCAGAAGTTAAAAACCACATGAAATGATCCGAGGTCAAGGTGTGTTTTTCCATTCAGAAACTTGCTGGAGCACCGCAAGTCCCTGCTGGATCTGTTCCAGGGTGACTCCAGCAAAACTTAAGCGCACATGAGGACCTTGCTGCTCTGCTGGAAACCAGGGACGTCCTGCATTGATCTGAACCCCCTGTTGCAGGGCTCTGGCCACCAGGATGTCCTCGTCACAGTGCTCTGGCAGTCTGGCCCAGATGTAAAACCCTCCCCGGGGCACTGCTCCGATGGACCACCCTGACAGGTTCAGGCGCAGCAGTTTGAGCATCAGGTCCCGACGGTCTTTCAAAGATCCCCGAATGCCTTTTAAGTGTTTGTTCCACGGGGCACCCGTGACCAGTTCCAGAGCGGCTTCCTGCATCACTCCGGTGACGAACAGGTCACCCACCACCAGAGCAGTCCTGATGCGCTGCAGAAGGGGTCCATGCGCGGCAATGGCAGCAATGCGCAGGCCTGCTGCCACGGGCTTGGTCAGCGAGTACACATGAATGACCTGATCTGGAGCCAGGGTCACCAGGTGGGGGGGAGGAGGGGTGTCCATCCACAGGTCCTGTGCGGCCCCATCTTCCACGATCAGCACCCCATATTTCTTGCAGAGGGCCAGCACCTCTTTCCGACGGTGTTCAGACCAGCAGATCCCGGTGGGGTTCTGAAAGGTGGGCTGGCAGGCCAGAACTCTGGCCTGTGAGTGGCTGAGCACCTGTTCCAGCAGGTCCAGACGGATGCCCTCCTGATCCAGAGGCACCGGAATGGGTCGCATGCCACAGGCCCGCAGAATCGCCAGGGTGCCCAGATGGCAGGGAGACTCCACCAGCACAGGAATGCCTTCTGTATGGGCCAGCACCCCGAAGATGGTGGACAGGGCCGTCTGTGCCCCCGAGGTGATCAGGGTGTTCTGCGCCTCCACCCCCAGTTGGTGGGCGAACCAGTTGCGAAGGGGCTCCAGGCCCTCAGGAGGAACCCTGTCCCAGATCAGGGGGCGTCTGGAGGCCCGCTGAATGGCTGCCGAAAGAGGCCCAGTTGGTTGCAAGGAGGCATCCAGATAGCCGCTCCCGAGGGGAATGGTTCCGGAAGGGGCAGGGGTGTACAGCGTCTGAAAATCCTGCTGCAACCCTGGGCTGGCACCAAGCAGCACCGACTGCCAGCCAAAATCAGAGGACTGGGTTACAGGGCTCTGTCGTTCAGCAACAAAAACGCCCCTTCCGGTCCGGCTGACCACCAGACCTTCCTGAATCAGCCGGGAAATCACTTTCTGTACGGTGTTGGGGCTGGCCTGGTGTTTCTCCACCAGACTGCGGGAGGAGGGGAGAGGGTCTCCAGCTTTCAGGCCATCTTCAATCTGCTGTTTCAGCTCCTGATAAATGCGCTGGGATGAACGGCTGGAAGCTTCAGGGGTCATGTGCTATCATTGTATATGAAGAATATTGATAGCGCTATCCATCATGAGCCAGTAGCACTCCCTTTCGAAAGCTCCTGTTCAGACCAGTGGCCATCCTTTCATGAAATCCTGCAGGCCAGACAGGTGATCTCCCAGTACCTCTTCCGTACCCCCATGCTGTCCTATCCTGCACTGGACCAGTGGGTGGGCACCTCCTGCCTGATCAAACATGAAAATGCCCATGTGACCGGGGCCTTCAAGGTGCGTGGAGGCGTATATCTGCTCTCACAACTCGATCCTGCGGAACTCCAGAGGGGGGTGATTTCCTATTCCACCGGGAACCACGGTCAATCTGTCGCCTACGCAGCACGATGTCATGGGGTCAAAGCCACCATCGTGATGCCTGAGGAAGCCAACCCCCTGAAAGTCCGCGCCATGCAGCACCTGGGTGCAGAGGTGGTTCTGCATGGCGCTCGCTTCGATGACGCCCGTGCCCATGCGGAACATCTGGCACTGCAGCACGGCTACCGCCTGATTCAGGCAGCCAACGAGCCGCGCATCATCGCCGGAGTGGGCACCATTGCACTGGAAATGCTGGAGGAAGCCCCTGACCTTGATGTGATCCTGGTGGCCGTGGGGGGGGGAAGCAGTGCTGCTGGCACCTGTCTGGCAGTCAAAACCCTGAAGCCCTCCTGCGAGGTGATTGCCGTGCAGGCCGAGGCCTCACCTGCAGCCTGCCTGTCCTGGCAGCACCGGGAATTGCGCACCGCCAGCAATGAAACCTTTGCAGAGGGCCTCGCCACCGGAGCAGGATACGCCTTCACCCAGAGCATCATGCAGACCTGCCTTTCAGACTTTGTGCTTGTCTCAGATGCAGAAATTCAGCAGGCCATGCACCACTACCTCACAGATGCCCACACCCTGGCAGAAGGTGCAGGTGCAGCTGCACTTGCAGGAGCCTACCGAATCCGGGAACGCCTGCAGGGCAAAAAGGTGGGCATCATTCTTTCGGGAGGAAACACCTCTCTGGACCACCTGCGCATGGTCCTCAACTGAAAAAGACCTGCATTGCAGGTCTTTGATCAGGTCTTCAAGTTCATTTCTCGACGTACATCTGGTAATTCACGGTGCGGATGTCGGACATGGCGACCTCCACATCGTTCCACGGGACATCAAAGGTCAGCAGGGTCTGGCTGGCCTCGGTGTCCTGATTGAGCTTGCGAGGAGAGGGCTGCACCGTCTGACGCCTCGAAAAGAACAGACGGAAACGGTCATGGGTCATCAGGCAACGGGCGGTTTCCTGAGGGGAAAGCAGGCTGACCTCCGAGCACAGGATGGCAAGGTGGGCCGCTTCAGGGCAGGAGGGACGTTCCTGCAGATCGTCCAGATCCACCAGTCCGGCCCGCACCATCACCTCCAGAGACTGCAGCCTTTCTGGGAGGGGCTTGATGGTCTCAAAGCAGGCCATCACCTCCTCCAGGGGCATGATCGCCAGGAACTGGTCCTTGGCATCCAGCGATTGAGGGGCATTCACGTACAGACCCAGGTAGGTGTGCAAGCCCGGGGTGGGTGCCACCGAGTACTGGGGTTCCATGGTCGGCGTGAAGGGGGCAGGGTAAGCCACAGGCCGCCCCTGTGCCCGCCCCAGGGCTTCTTCTTCAGAATGGGCAGCCACCAGCAGGCGTCGTGTGGCATCACAGTACAGCTTGACCTCAAAAACCTGCAGTTCACTGCTCTGAGAAGGGTCAAGTTGCAAAATGTCATGCTCCAGGTGCTGAATGGAGGCCCAGGTGATGTGGGGGGTGTCCCGCCATCCACGGGGGGTCAGAAAGGAAATCCAGAAGTCCTCACGGCTGGCATGGAACTGCAGGCGGTCAGGCTCAGGGAGTTTCTGGGAGGCAATCAGCACTTCGGGGTGGTTGCTGCACAGCAGGCTGCTCTCGAGCGGGGTGGTCATCACACAGCCCTGCACGGTGAAGTTCGCACCGACAGTGGTGGCAGGGAGAACCCGCACGATGTCCCAGACGGCCAGCAATTCATTGACTGGAAGGTACACCATCTCCTCGGTGCGGATGCCTGAGGGAACGGCATGGAACTTCAGGAAGGGCAAGGCTGGATTGAGTTGCCGGACTTCGGGCTCTCTCGCCTCGGTGAAGTGGTACACCGCAGTGGACAGGGCCAGAGGGGTGGTGGGGTTCTCGTGCAGATGGGCAGCATTCAGGGTGACCCTGGCCTGATGGATGGCGTCCTGTGCGTTGTGTCCAAGGATGATCAGGGTGATCTCGGTGGCCTGTTGCAGGGTGACGGTATAGGTGTTCATGGGTGTCCTTTGATGTGCCATCAGGTCGGGAGAGGGTTCATTGGAAAACGCGCCGGAAAGTCTGTTCTGTACGTCTGATGCGGGGTTCAATTCACAGCGGGTCCAGATGAAAACACAGATGGAGCAAATCAAAAAGGACATCAGCTTTGTGGTGAGGGATCAGTCTAAGACAACGATACGGGATGGAATCCTTCAGAGTTCTTACTGAAACGCTGGCGTCTGATTTTTTCTGCAAAACCAAAAAGACCTGCCTGAAGCAGAAGATGGCTGTCAGGCAGGCAGAAATGAAGTTGGATGTCAGGAAATCAGGAGTTCGCCTCATGGGGTGAGGCCAGGTGTTTGCGGTGCACATGGCTCCAGGCATGCTCAATGGCCTGATCGGTGTTCTCGAAGATGTGTTTGCCCTGCATGCCCAGGTCTTCCAAAAGACCCATCTTCTCCAGCAGGTCCAGGGGTTGTTTCTGGACGCCCGAAAAAAGCAGGGTGATTCCGCGCCCCTTCAATTCGTGCCAGATCGCCTCCAGGGCATGGGCTCCCGAGGCATCCAGGGTTTTGACGCGCCGCATGCGCAAAATGATCACGTCGATGTCGGTGTAACTGGTCAGGTTTTCGATGAACCACCCGGCCACCCCGAAGAACAGGGGACCGTCCACCCGGTAAGCCAGCACCCTTTTCTGCAGCAGGTGGGGGTCAATGTTGGGATTGCTGGGCGTGTTCTGAACCACATCGATGGGCTCCAGAGACAGGCTGCGGATCATGCGCTGGATGAAGAGCACACCAGCAACGGCCAGACCGATCTCGATGGCCAGGATCAGGTCAAAGGCAATGGTGATGATGGTGGTCACCAGCATGGTCACAAAGTCCGACTTGGTGGAACGGGCCAGTGAGCGGATGGCTTCAAATTCCAGCATCCGGTAGGCGGTCACCATCAGGATGCCTCCCAGCACAGCCAGGGGAATCACCGAAGCGTATTTGCCCAGGAAGAGCACCACCACCAGCAGGAACAGGGCATGAATCACGCCCACCATGCGGGTCTGGCCGCCACTGCGCACGTTGACTGCCGTGCGGGCAATGGCTCCGGTGGAGGGAATCCCACCAAAAAACGGAGCGGCAAACATGGCAATGCCCTGCCCAATCAGTTCCCGGTCCGGGTCATGGTGGTCTTTGAGGGTCATGCCATCTGCGACCACTGCAGAGAGCAGGCTTTCCAGGGCACTGAGCACCGCCACCGCCAGGGCTGCAGAGAACAGCACGTTCAGGTCAGACCACTGCATCTGGGGCAGGGTGGGGGAGGGCAGACTGCTGGGAATGGCCCCGATTCTGGGCACATCAAGCTGCAGAATGAGACTGAGCCCGGTGACCACCAGCAGGGCCACAATGCTGCCCGGAATTTTCTTGGAGACTCTGGGCCAGACCAGCACAATGGCGACCGTCAGGGCAGTCAGACCCACCGGGGTCCACTGCGGAGACTGGGCAAAACGCTGAAGCACTTCTGCGCTTGACCTCAGAATGCTCTCTCCAGACGTGGCTTTCAGGCCCAGAAAGGACGGCAACTGTTGCAAAAAGATGATCACGGCAATGCCATTGGTGAACCCGGTGATCACCGGCCAGGGAATCAGATTGACCATTCGCCCAATGCGCAGCAGGCCAAAAAGCAGCAGCAGGACCCCTGCCATCAGGCCCACCACGAAGACTTTTTCCAGTCCGAACTGGGCAATCACTGGAATCAGCACCACCGTCATGGCTCCAGTGGGCCCGGTGATCTGGTAACGGGACCCACCAAAAACGCTGGCCAGAATTCCGGCAATGATCGCAGTGATCAGTCCTGCTGTGGCCCCTGCGCCACTGGTCACCCCAAATGCCAGGGCAAGAGGGAGGGCCACCACCCCCACGGTCAGGCCAGAAAGCAGGTCCTGCTGGAAACTCCTGCTGTTGTACCCTTGCAATTCCTTCTTCCAGGCTGGAAAGGGGTTCAACACCGACCAGAAAGAGGAAACTTTCACACCCATCGATTTACTCCGAGAGTAGTACTCATTACTCAATTGTCCGTCTGCATACAATTTTCGTCCAGGGTTGATGGACCCTGACGGGCAACATGGAGCAGCTTTGACTGGAAATCGCGCAAAGTTTAGAGCACGGGGTCCAAGGAAAAACCCCCGGAAACCGGGGGCGTGAAGGGAGTTGATGGGATCAACGCTGGGGTGGAATCACATCCACATCCACGGTGCGTCCGCTCTTGATGGTGGCCCGGGTGTGCTGCCTGGAGGCAGATTGCGGTGCTGTGGGTTGACGCGCACTTTTGAACATCCGCCAGATGCTGACCACCTGACGGTAGACCTGGAGCCACACCTGCAGGGTGCGTCTGAACCGGAAATAAGCTGCTTTTGTTTTGCGCCACAAGCTCATGGACTCATGATCTGGTTTTTGTGGGTGAGGATGATGTGCCTCTCAGGCCGCAGCCAGAACCCGTTTTCTCAGGCGCAGCAGGCCATACTTGGGTGCGAACACCAGGGCGATCACAAACAGAATGGTTTGCAGAACCACAATGCATCCGCCTGTGGAAGCGTCCAGAAAGTAACTCAGGTAGGTGCCGAACACACTGCTGAACACACCACTGGCCACGGCCCAGACCAGCATGCGGTCAAAACGGTCTGTGAGCAGGTAGGCAATGGCTCCCGGAGTGATCAGCATGCTGATCACAAGAATGATGCCCACGGTCTGCAGGCTCGCCACAATGGTGAGGGCCAGGAGGGTGAGGAGGGCATAGTACAGGTAGGTGGTGTTCAGTCCAATGCTTCTGGCATGGGTGGGGTCAAAGCAGAACAGCAGAAAGTCTTTGCGCTTCAGGAGAATCACCAGCAGGGCAAAACCACCGATGATCACGGTCTGCAGGATGTCTGCAGTGGTGATCCCCAGCACATTCCCGAACAGGATGTGCGACAGGTGCACATCGCTCGGGGTCACCGAGATCAGGACCAGACCCAGAGCAAAGAGCCCGGTGAAGACCACCCCCATCACGGTGTCTTCCTTGATGCGGGAGTGGGCCTTGATGAAACCAATGGCAATCACCGATCCCAGGCCAAACACGAAAGCACCCAGGGCAAAAGGAGCCCCCACCACGTAGGAGAGGACCACGCCGGGCAGCACAGAGTGGGATACCGCGTCCCCCATCAGGGACCAGCCTTTGAGGGTCACAAAGCAGGACAGCACAGCACACACTGCGCCCACCAGAGCGGACACCAGCATGGCTTTGACCATGAAGTCATATTGCAAAGGAGCAAGCAGGTCGGTCATTTCAGTCTCCAAGCGCCACTCTTGGCGCGGATTGCACAATCCTCGGTTGCAGCAGGTGCTGTGCTCCAAAGACCTGGGCAATGTTCTCTGGCGTGAAGACCTCTGTGGTTCTGCCATGGGCAAAGACGGTCTGGTGGGCAATCAGAGCCACCTCGTCACAGAAGGCTTCAATGGATTCCAGGTGGTGGGTGGAAATCAGGATGGTGTGCCCCAGAGCCTTGAGGTCTTTCAGAAGCCCGGTGATGAGTTCTTCAGTGGTGGCGTCAACCCCGCTGAAAGGCTCGTCCAGCAGCAATACGGTGGCTTCCTGGGCCAGGGCACGGGCCACAAACACCCGTTTTTTCTGGCCACCAGAGAGTTCGCCAATCTGGCGGTCCTTGAATTCCAGCAGGTTGACCCGTTTCAGGGCCTGCTGGACCATTTCGCGGTCCTTGCGTGAAGGGGTGCGCAGCAGGCCCATCCGGCCATAGCGGCCCATCATCACCACGTCCCAGACCGTGACCGGGAAATTCCAGTCCACATCTTCGCTCTGCGGAACGTAAGCCACCACACCCTGCTTCTGGGCATCCCGGATGGGGTGCCCATTGATGCGGATGTCCCCGGAGTAGGGCTTCAGCAGGCCCATGATTGATTTGAACAGGGTGCTCTTGCCACTGCCGTTCATGCCGATCAGGCCACAGATGGTTCCAGAACGCAATTTCAGGTTGGCATTGACCAGGGCATGGTGTCCGTTGGGGTAAACGATGGAAACGTTTTGCACTTCGATGCGGTGGGACATGGCTTCTCCTTCAGGGTTTCAGACCCTGGATCAGGGTGTTGATGTCGTATTCCAGCAGTTTCAGGTAGGTTGGAACCTGTCCACCCTCTGCAGAGAGGGAGTCCACAAAGAGGTTCCCTCCGAAGCGGGCCCCGGTTTCCCGGGCCACCTGACGCTGCGCCTTGTCAGAGACTGTGGTTTCACAGAAGACCACTGGAATCTTGTTTTTCTTCACGGTGTCAATGACTTTCTGAACCTGTCTGGGCGTTCCCTGCTGCTCAGCATTGATGGGCCACATGTAGGCTTCCTTCAGGCCATAGTCGCGGGTCAGGTAACTGAACGCTCCTTCACAGCTCACCAGATAACGGTTGTTCCCGGGCAGGGCTTTCAGGGCCTTGCCGAGTTTCGCATCCAGTGCTTTGATTTTTGCACTGTAGGCTTTTGCATTTCTGTTGTAAACCTCCGCATTCTGGGGGTCCAGTTTTACAAAGGCTTTTCGGATGTTTTCCACATAAACCAGTGCGTTTTTGGGAGACATCCAGGTGTGCGGGTTGGGTTTGCCCTCATAGGTCCCCTCGGTGATGTTCATGGGTTTGATGCCATCTGTGAGGGTGACACGCGGCACGTCCTGCAGCTTCTGGTAGAAGCGCTCAAACCACTTTTCCAGGTTGAAACCATTGTTGAGGATCAGGTCGGCTTTCTGGGCTTTCACCAGATCGCTGGGGGTGGGTTCGTACCCGTGGATTTCGGTTCCGGGTTTGGTGATGGACACCACTTCCAGTTTGTCTCCAGCCACATTTCTGGCCATGTCCTGGATGATGGTGAAGGTGGTCAGAACCACCTTTTTCTGCGCTTCAGCCGTGCCCAGCAGGAGCAGGGCAGAAAAAATCAGATGTTTTTGCATGGGTCCTCCCGATCATCAAGGGGCATCTATCCCCTAATCTATAGTTTAGGTATACCTAAAAATTATTCTTTTTGCAAGTGTCTTTCTTCCAATTCAGCAGCTGGGCACAACAAAAAATCCCGGGCAGCACCCGGGATTGGCCATCAAAATCGGATTTTACAGCCTGCCAAGCTCATCCAGCACATAAGCACTGGTCAGAATGCCATTCAGGTAATCCTGCACTGCAAAGCTCTCATTGGGGCTGTGCGGGGCGTCGATGTCCAGACCCATGTCCACAAACAGGATCGGTGCCCCAACAATGCGGGTGAAGGTGGCAGCAATCGGAATGCTGCCACCGGTGCGGATGAACACAGCATCCTTGTTGTAGACCCGTTGCAGGGCACGATTTGCCGCCTTCACGTAAGGGCTGTTCAGGTCCACCACGAAGGGATCTCCACCGTGGTGTTCGAAAGCATGTACCTTGACCCCTTCTGGAGCAAGGGTGGGAATGTGCTTCAATGCCAGTTCGGTGATGCGGTTGGGGTCCTGACCGGGCACCAGACGCATGCTGATCTTGGCCCCTGCTTTGGCTGCGATCACGGTTTTGGCCCCCTCGCCCTGGTAGCCTCCCCAGATGCCGTTCACATCCAGGGTTGGGCGTGCCCAGATACGCTCCAGCACGCTGTAACCGGCTTCACCCGGAAACTGGTCGATGCCGATGGACGCTCCCCACTGACCCTCATCAAAAGGCAGGGTGTTCCACATTTCCCGTTCCTGTTCGGTGAGTTCCTGAATCCCATCGTAGAAGCCAGGGATGGTCACCCGACCCTGGTCGTCTTTCAGCTGGGCAATCATTTCACACAGCACATTGATGGGGTTGGGCACCGCGCCACCGTAGGCTCCGCTGTGCAAGTCCCTGGATGCGCCCTGCACATGCACCTCAATGTAACTCAGGCCCCTCAGGCCGTAAGTGATGGAGGGGGTGTCTGCAGAAAAACGCGAGCCGTCGGAAATCAGGATCACATCGGCCTTCAGTTCAGCGCTGTGGGCCTCCAGATACTTCGCCAGGTTGGGGCTGCCAATTTCCTCTTCACCTTCAAAAAGGATCTTGATGTTGACGGGCAGCTCACCGTTCTGCTGCAGCAGGGTCTCGATGCCTTTCACATGGGCATAGAGCTGCCCCTTGTCATCGGTGGACCCTCTGGCATAGATGCGTCCATCCACAATGGTGGGTTCAAAAGGGGGGGTTCTCCACTCTTCCAGAGGTGCCTCGGGCTGCACATCATAGTGACCGTAGATCATCACGGTGGGTTTGCCCGGAGCGGTCAGGCGCTCGGCATACACCACAGGATGACCCTCGGTGGGACGGACTTCTGCCTTGAAGCCCAGACGGGTAAGCTTGGTCTGCAGAAATTGCACAGCCTGCTGCATTCCCGCCTGGTAGGCGCTGTCTGCAGAGACAGAAGGCATGCGAAGAAACTCAAAAAGCTCCTGTAAAGCCAGTTCCTGATCAAATTGCATGACGGGATTATAACCTGTCTAGTGGTGTTCGCAAGAAGCCCTGCAGGGCTTCTTGCTGAGCAGCGCGAATGGAACGGTCAGGACACTTGAGTCACCTGCAGTTCTTTTGGCATGGATCAACATGATTTTGGTCAAGGCAGTTCCAGAATCACGCCCCGTGCCCGGGAATCGGACAGGCCACCATCCACATTGATGCATTTCCCATTGGCATACATGTAAGGCTCAGTGAGGGTGAGAACAGCGTCCCGTTCAATCCCGAGCATGTAATGGATGGGGGTGTGGCCGTGAATGAGGCAGCTCCCGCCAAAAGCGGCCAGCACAGGCTGAATCAGGGCCGGGTTCTGGAAGAACACCCTGCGTTCGGTGAATTCCTCTATGAGTTGTGACCACAACCCTCCATCGCCCTGCCGCATCACCTGATGAAAAAACCAGTTGACATCCCGGATGTTGCGGCCATGCCTGAGGTACATCAGGCTGTCCGCGTGCATGAAGAGGTATTCTCCGAGTTTCAGCAGCACCGGGAGGCCCTGCAGCCATTCGATGTGGTGGGGTTTGAGGTGTTTCAGGTCGCGCTTCTGGCCTCCATTGTTCAGCCAGAAATCTTTGAGGGTGTAGGTGGCCTCTTTTTCCCGGTGGTCGGCATGCAAGGCAGCAGCAAGCAGCATCAGGTCGTGGTTGCCCAGCAGGGCATGAACCTGCTCCGGGGCCTGATCGCACAGGCGCATGACCACATCAAGCACTTCCTTGCCGTGCTCACCCCGGTCCGTGTAATCGCCAAGAAAAACCAGGGTGTGGTTCTTGCCGGTGAAATTCACCTGTTCATCAATCAGGCCATGCGAATGCAGCAGGTGCAGCATTTCTTTGAGGCGACCATGGATGTCAGAGAGAACGAAAAGTGCCATCAGCAGATTGACCTGGGTTCAGAGTTTGAGCAGGATGCCGGGAGGCCGGGGATCGGCAAGACCTCCATCGACATTGATGCACATGCCTTCACAATACAGCAGGGCATCTTTGAGGACCCGCAAATAATAGTCGGCTTTCTCGCCTGTCATGTGATAGATCGGGGTGTGCCCGTGGATGATCCGGTTCCCGCCAAAGGTGCCGAGCACCTGCCGGGCATTGTGGGGCTGATGCAAAAAGGCCTTGCGCTCACTGAACTGCGCGATCAGCTCATCCCACTTTTCAGGAATGGGGATGCTCAGGAGGCTTTTGAAGGTGGCATTCACACTGTCCACGTTGCGGCCATAATTCAGGTACATCAGGTTGTCGGCATGCATGAACAGAAATGGACCAAATTTGAACATCACAGGCAAAGTTTGCAGGAATTTTGCGTGCACTTCGGTCATGCGCTCCAGATCCCTGCGCTGCCCGCCGTTGCGCAGGAAGTGGTCAATGCGTGGAGAGCAGGCGGTGGGACTGTCGTACGTCGGGTGGTAATAGGTGGCAAGCAGGTGCAGATCATGGTTTCCAAGCAATGCAAACACGTTGCTCGGGGCCTGTTTTTTCAGGCGCATCACCAGTTCCAGCACCTCAATGCCGTGTTCTCCACGGTCGGTGTAATCCCCGAGCAGGATCAGCAGGTCATCTTCTGAACCCATCCAGTCCAGGTCATCGTCAATGATCCAGGCCTGTTTGAGCAGCTGCACAAAATTGGCATAACGACCATGAATGTCGCTGATGACATATAGGCTCATTCCTCGTCGGTCTCCTGTGGCGGGGGAAGGGTGCGGAAATGGGTCATGCGTTCGGTCAGGTCCTGGTGGATGCGACTGATGTCCTTCTCGAAGGCAGCCTGCATGTCTTCCAGACGGTGCCTGAGGCGCATGATCTCTTCCACCCCGGCGAGGTTGACCCCGAGTTCCTGGGTGAACCGACGGATTTCCCGCAGGTGGTCGATGTCCCGCTCACTGTAAAGGCGGGTTTTCCCACTGGAACGGCCTGGACGGATCAGCCCTTTGCGCTCATAAAGCCTGAGGGTCTGCGGATGCATGTCAACCAGTTCTGCTGCAATGGAAATCACATAAACCGGACGGTCCTTGGGGTCCACCTGTCCGGCCTTGGAAGGCAGGGCCAGAGGCTGACTGTTGACCTTTTCTTCAATGGCGGTCTCAATGCGTTTGATTTCAGCTTCAAAATCGTCCTGCAGGTCATCGAGTTCATGCTGCAGGCGCATGACCTCTTCCACCCCGGCGAGGTTGACCCCGAGTTCCTGGGTGAGCCTGCGAATTTCCTTGAGGTATTCAATGTCTCTTTCGCTGTAAAGACGCGTTTTCCCACTGGAGCGACCCGGGCGGATCAGTCCTTTGCGTTCATAAAGTCTAAGGGTTTGCGGATGCATGTCGACCAGTTCTGCCGCAACCGAGATGACGTATACGGGACGGTCCTTACCTTCATTCGGCATGCCTACAGTATACAAATGTTTTCTGAAAGCCTGGGCACAAGTCACTTGACTGCCTGCGTGTCACCCCGCCCTGCCATCCCCTACCATTCTCAGGCCCTGACTTTGCAGAATCAGGCAGGATGGGAACATTCAGGGCTTCCCTCCCGTATTGAGAATCAAGGAGGGTGTGATGCGTTTCTTGTTGCATATCGTGGTGCTGCTCCCGGTGAGCATGGGACTGGCCTATCTCCTGACCCGTCTGTCAGGAAAAATCTGGCTGGGCATTCTGGGAGGCGTACTGGGAGTGGCCCTGGTGGGCGCACTTTTTGCAGTTCTCAGATTCACTGGCTGGCTGAACCTTGGGGAGACCCCCCTGGAAGCCGCTTTCAAATTCACAGAGGTTTTCGGGTGGAATGTGGGGCTCATTGGTGCTTTGCCCGGGATCATCCTGGGGCTGATTCACCGGGGAGCAAAAGCCTCTAGAATCAAGACATGAAAGTCAGCACATTTAACACAGAACATTATTTGTGGGGCAACAGCTGTGATGGCTGGAAGCTGCTCACCCAGCCTGGCCTCAGTGTGATTCAGGAGAAAATGCCTGCGGGCACCAGCGAAGTGGCCCACTACCACGAGAAAGCCGAGCAGTTCTTCTTTGTGCTCTCTGGAAAACTCACCCTGCGGTTCCCGGATGGGGATGTGGAACTCAGCATTCATGAAGGGATGCACGTTGCAGCCCAGCGGCCTCACATTGCCATGAACCTGAGCAGTCTGGACGTGCATTTTCTGGTGATTTCCAGCCCAAGTACAGTCGGGGACCGGGTGGTGACCGCAGACATGGGTTAAAGTGAACCCCATGCAAGCTGCAATTGTCTTCGATCTCGATGGCACCCTCATTGACTCCGCCCGTGACATCACTGTGGCTTTTCAGCAGGCCTGCAGCACAACTGGCCTGCTGGTTCCAGAAGATGAGCATGTGCAGGCCCTGATTGGTCGTCCCCTCCGCGAAATGTTCCACACCTTCCATCCGGAAGCAGACATGGACCGTCTGGTGGCTGCCTACCGGGCCTACTACGACGAGAATTGCACGGTTTACACCCAGTTTTTCCCCGGGGTGCTGGAGGTTCTGAGGACCCTGCGTGAACGGGGATATCCTCTTGCTGTGGCCACCACCAAGTTTCCCAGGGTGGCAAGGCTGGTCAGTGACAAACTGGGCCTCACCCCCCATCTGGACCATGTGCAGGGCACAGAAGGTTTTGCACACAAGCCTGAACCTGATGTGATTTTTGCAGCCCTGGAAGCCCTGGGTGGTGAGGGCCTGTGGATGGTGGGAGACACCACTGCAGATGTGCTGGCAGGCAAGGCTGCAGGCCTGAAAACCTACGCTGTGACCTGGGGGACCCACAACAGAGACATTCTGGAAACCGTGCATCCAGATGTCATCGCAGATTCACTGGAGAAACTTCTGGAACTGTGCCCCTGATCCCACGGTGTACTTCAACCTGCGTTATGATCCTCATATGCGTGAAACCTTTGATGCAGTGACCGTCGAGGATTGCAGAGAATTTACCGGTGGAAAATGGCACCAGTACGGCGAGGAAGCCCTCGCCCTCTGGGTGGCAGACATGGACCTGCCCATTGCAACAGAAATTCAGCAGGCCATTCAGGAGCGCATCACCCGACACATTGGCTACCCCAGACACGGGGGAGACCCTGAGTTTCTGGATGCCATTGTGAACCGCATGTCTGAACGGTTTGGATGGCAAATCGAGCGCAAGGACATCATGCTGATTCCGGGTGTGGTTCGGGGTCTGTTCGCTGGTGTTCTGGCACTGTCCAGTCCTGGCGATGGGGTGGTCACGCAGGTTCCGGTGTACCCTCCTTTTCTGATGTCCATTGAGAACACCGACCGGGTTATCCAGGCCAACCCGATGGTCTTTAAAGAAGGCCGCTGGGAGCTGGATTTTGAACAGCTGGAAACGCTGGTCACCCCCCAGACGAAGATTTTCATGCTGTGCAATCCCCAGAATCCCACAGGTCGTGTTTTCACCCGAACTGAACTGGAGAAACTGGCAGAATTCATCATCCGTCATGACCTCTATGTCATTTCGGATGAACTTCACGCGGACCTGATTTTTGAGGGAGAACACACTGTTTTTGCCAGCCTCAGTCCAGAAATGGAACGTCGCACCCTGACCCTTTACGGCCCTGGCAAGACCTTCAATCTGGCCGGACTGGGCATGGGTTACATCATCTCCAGAAATCCAGAGCTGCTGGCAAAAGTCCGCAAAGCCACGGTGGGCATGATTCCCGAACCCAATGTCCTCTCGATGGCTGGGACCCTGGCCGCTTACACCCGTGCAGGGGCCTGGGAGCGCGAAGTGGTGGCCTACCTGAAGGACAACCGGGACCACCTGAATGCACGCCTGAAAGCTGAGCTCCCTGAAGTGCAGACATCGGTTCCAGAAGGCACCTACCTGCAGTTTCTGGACTTCAACGTTTATCCCTTTGGTGCAGAGGCCCAGAAAGTGCTCCTGAAAGGTGGAGTGGCCCTCAATGAAGGCTCAGCTTTTGGGCAGGGATACAGAGGCTTTGTGCGACTGAATTTTGCCACCAGCAGACAGATTCTCGATCAGGCCATTGACCGGATTGTGGAAACGGTCCAGCAAAACAGAGCCTGAAGGATTTGCCTGCCACCTGCTTGCCTCTGGGCAGGCAGGTTTTGCTGCATGCAGTGTGCATTGCACCGCATTGACCCCTGAAGTTGGGATGTTAAGGTCATGGCGGAGGAACCCATATGGTGAAACGCATGTTCAACACCCGAATTGATCTGGATCAGGACACCCGTGCTGCAATCATTGAACGCCTCAACCAGTCCCTTGCAGAGCTGAGCGACCTGTATTCTCAGGTGAAACAGGCCCACTGGAACATCAAAGGACCGGATTTTATTGCCCTGCACAAGTTTTTCGATGAGCTGGCCTCAGACCTGCTTCCCCTCATCGACGAGGTGGCAGAGCGCATCCCCACGCTTGGAGGTTATGCCCTCGGAACGGTGCG
The DNA here is from genome assembly GCF_007990775.1 of Deinococcus cellulosilyticus NBRC 106333 = KACC 11606. Classification (NCBI taxonomy): domain Bacteria; kingdom Thermotogati; phylum Deinococcota; class Deinococci; order Deinococcales; family Deinococcaceae; genus Deinococcus; species Deinococcus cellulosilyticus. Next base: position 34,993 of record NZ_BJXB01000024.1, read on the forward strand.
CATGGCCGCCTCACGCAGCAGCCTTGCAGAGTTCCCCACCCATGTCACAGATGCCCAGGGCATGGTAACGGCACTGGCAGAAGCCTATGCCCACACGGCCCGTTGCATGCGGGAAAGCATTGATTTTGCAGAGGGTCAGGGAGACAAGGCCACAGCGGACCTGTTCACGGAAGTGACCCGTGAGCTTGACACCCGCCTGTGGTTCATTGAAGCCCATCTACAATAAGCGTTTCACCTGCTTTCAGCACCCTGGGCACTGTGAGGATTTCATGGTGCTCTTCTGCATTGTGATGCTGGGCCTGTACACCTGAGAAGGGGAGGGAATAGGGGTCTGCAGCATTGTAGTTGACCCTGTACCCCAGATCCTGGAGCGCCCCGATGGTCATTTTGCTGAGGGGCATGGGGTTGCTGGTGGAAAAGCCCGTCATCAGTTCACTCTTGAAGGTCTCCTCGTCCCAATGACCGCACTTGTTGCCTGCCCCGTACTGGTTTTCCACAGGAATCAGTCCCTGCTCTCCCAGCTGGTGGAATTGCTGGTTGGCATGGGTGCCTGTGTATGTGATTCTGCTGGAGTCCAGGCATCCGGTCTGGTTGTCATATTTGAGGTACCTGTTCCAGATCGTCCCAATGCCCAGCACATGGCCCATCTCATGCAGGATCACATTTTTCAGGGTGCCATCAATTTCTCTGGCCTGCAAATCATAGAGATCAAATTCAATCATGCCTGTGATGGGCAGGTGATTTCCTTCACGAACCAGCAGTGGACCAGAACGCGACATCACCTTTCCAGGTCCATCGATCTGGGTGGCTGAGGCAGTGATCACGATGTCATCTACGGGAGTGGCTCCACCCACATCTGGCAATCCCTGGGTGATCACTTGCTCCCACCTGCGGGCTGCCTGCACAAAGAGGGATTTTTGCTGGTTGTTCAGTGACGCATTTTCTGGAAAAACAAGAGCGATGCTGAATTTGTCACCGGGGTGAGGGGTGCCTTGCTGGCTGGGGCCCAGGGGGGTGCAGCCCATCATCAGAACACCTGCTGACAGAACAGAGAAGGGATACAATTTCAAGCGGTCCTCCTGGTCAAAAATCAATGTCTGCCACCATTCATGTGAAAGTGGCCCAGTTACTTGGTTTCGAGGCAAATCATAACATAAAGGATTGATGAATTTCCACATGAAACGCTGATGTGTTTAAGTCAAATTTTCTCATTACAATAATGATCACAAATGTAACTGTTTTTGCAATTGTCCTCAAAATGAGAGAGGTGTGCTGAAATTTTGCTTTCCTGCAAGTGGGATTTGCTGGTCATGAATAAATTGAGGTGAGTTTCATGTGTTGTCTTAAGCATGAGAGCAGCATAACCTTATTATTGCTTACAGTTATACTGTAACTATTCTTACTATTTTGTGAAATATCAGGATGGGTTCAGTTATATTTCAAGCAGGCTTCAGTGTAAAAGACTTCCTGAAACGAACTTGAACACTACATTAAAACTGCTTAAACACCATGATAATAAGAATTGTAAAGAAGTGCGAAAATTACTACATTGCAAAATTGGAACTTGGTGAATTCTAATGTTCGAGCAAGAAGCGTAAGGAATAAGCCTGATTCAAGGGTTCCTGCTTCACTCATGTCATGATTCCTTGGAGGACAAAATGTTAAAGACCCGTATTGGTATCTTAGCCCTGACTGGTATGCTGGCCCTCGCATCCTGTGGTTCCCAGACCAGCAATGTGACCCAGCCACCTGTGAATGCCACCACTGTCTCCGTGGCCTTTGCCAACCCCAACGGCTACACCATTGTGGTCAAAGACAGCAGTGGCAACACCGTCACCAACCTGGCTCAGGTGGCCCCTGGAACCTACACGGTCACTTTCAGCAAGCCTGGATTCAAAACCCAGACCCGCACCTACACCTTTGTCGAAGGCCAGAACTACAACCTGGAAGTCCCCACCCTCGAAGCCATGACCGGAGCGTTCTACATCAATGGTCAGGGCCAGATGGTGGAAATCACCCAGGCCGACCTCAACAATGCCGGCAGCCGTTTTGTATTCGCTGCATGGCTGCGTGACCTGCCCGGCGTGGGAGTTGACCCCAGCAAAGCCGCCACCTTCGGCGATATTGGCACTCCACGTTCTGCTGAACAGACCGAAACTGCACCCCTCAACACCCAGAACCTTGCAGCAGCATGGGTGGGTTACAGAGCCGCCGATGGCAAGGTCTACCCAGTGGTGGGTGCCTCCGTACGCTGGGACATCCTCGAACAGACCGGCAGTGTGCGCTTCAGTGCTGCAGATGATGGGGGCAACAGCGGTGGCGTGACTCCCCAGTACATCAGTGACAACGCCCTGTCTGCCGAGACCTTCACCAACCGGGCAGGCAACCCCAACAATGCCCGTTTCCCATCCAGCATCCGGTACCCTCTGTACAACATCACCGGAATCAACACCCCTGATACCGACGGGTTCACCTGGACTGCACTGAACCACGACCCCAAATACACCAGTGCCACTGCCCGTTTCCGTGCCATCGCTTATGTCAATGGCACAGAAATCACCAAGTACTTCCTCAACAAAACCTTTGCTCCCAGTGCCAAGCTCACCATCACCAAAGATCCTGCAGCGCAGGAAACCCTGGTCAACCAGCCCAAGACCTTCAGCATCACTGTCACCAACACCGGTCAGGGTACAGCCACCGGCATCAAACTGAACGACAAGCTGATGAGTGGCGCAGGTGCTGCATACAGCATCACCGCTCCCTCAGGCACCACAGCCAACACCACCGATGGTTTCGATGCAACCTTCGATCTGGCTCCTGGAGCCTCCCGTACCTTCACCTTCCCTGCACAGGCCAGTCAGACCGGGGTGTACTGTGACATGGCCACCATCACCGAATTCACCAATGGTGCCTTTGGCGTGGAGCGTCCCACCGATCTCAATGACAGTGCCTGCTTGACCGTCCGTGCCCCCAGACTCACCATCATCAAAGAGTTTGTGGATGCCCAGGGCAATGTGATCCCTGATCCCCAGACCGTGATGGCCAACACCGATGCCCGCCTGCGTGTCACCGTCAGCAACGGTGGGGACGCCACAGCAACCGGAGTGGTGGTCACCGACAGCCTGAACGGCGGAGCCAGTGCTGCCTACAGCGTCAGCCAGCTGCCCACCGGAACCACCGCCAACACCAGTGACGGTTTCGTTGCTCCTGCCTTCGATCTGGCTCCTGGCACCAACAAGACCTTCCTGTTCAACGTGCGTGCCTCTGAAGACGGCCGTTACTGTGACACCGCCAGCTTCACCAGCACCAACGCGGGCACCGGATCTGACGAGGCCTGCCTGGTGGTCGCCACACCCAAACTCAACATCGTCAAGACCAACAGCCCCTCTGACAACCTGTTCCCTGGCCGCAGCTACACCTCCACCATCACGGTCAGCAACACCGGGAATGCCACTGCCACCAACGTGGCCGTCAAGGACATCCTGGGTCAGCTGCAGGGCGGAACCACCTTCGTCAACTTTGGCAGCGGCTCTTATGTTCTCAACCCCGGCAACACCACCGGCACCATTGGTCGCAGCGGCAACGACATCACCACCGTGCCTGCCACTGTCAACATTCCCGCTGGCGGCAGCCTGACCATGACCCTCACCAGCACCATCCCCGCTGGCGCACCTGCAGGACAGTACTGTGACGTGGCCTCCTTCACCAGTGGCAACGCTGGAAACGGCCAGACCACCGCATGCGTGACCGTCCGTCCGATCCTGGCCGAGCAGCTCCAGATGGTTGACACTGTGGACCCCATCATCTCCGGTGCCACCAACGGAACCATCTACGACGGCTCCTACCTGATCGAGCTGTCCTCCAACGAAACCGCCATCAACAACAAACTGAACTTCGCCTTCGGTGTGCTGAGCCCCTTCACCAACACTGGCGGTGTGTTCAACTTCAGCAACGTGGAACTGTACTACGATCCCACCCCCGTGCGTGATCCCCAGACCGGTACCGTCACCTCTGATTACACCAGTGCAACTGCTGTCAAGCTGGTCAACGGAACCCAGTTCACCACCAACGCCAACACTGGCACCGGTCAGCTGACCGTCACCCTGACCCCCGGCTTCGAGATGAAGAGCGGTTCTGCCCTCTACAGCCGCGTCACCGCACTGGCTCCCGCCACCGTGGCTCCAGACAACTACTACAGCACGGTGCTGTGGACCAACACCGGCAGCAAGTCCGGACAGCTGTACCAGCAGTACAAAGCAGAATCCACCACCGTCATCAAGTAAAATCCTTCAGGCCCATCCCCCTCTGGACATCCAGAGGGGTTTTTGCTTTTCAAGAGGAGGATTTCATTTTCTGATGTGCTCTGAACCAGTAAAGTGATCCCATGATTCGAGCGGTGTCCATGATCAGCAATGAACAGCCTGACTGGCAGAAAAATCCAGAAAGTGTCTGGGTGGATGTTTTGTCCCCCACCCCTGAAGAAATTGATGAATTGAAAAGGGTGTTTACCCTGAACCCTCTCGCCCTGGAGGATGCCCTCACTGAAGGACAGTGGAGCCGTTTTGAGTACTACCGTGAACATGCATTTCTGGTGTACCGGACGCTCAAAACCAATGGCAAATGCAACGATGACACCGAGAGGGTGAGCCTGTTCTGGTATCCTGAAACAGACACCCTGGTCACCCTGCGCCTCAGGGAAGTGGGCTACCTCAATGAAGTCTGGCAGACCTTTGAACCTGTCACGCACGGCATTGAGGAACGGGTCATCTACAACCTGCTCTCCAGAGGGGCAGACAATTTCTTCGACTTCACCGACGCCCTCAAAGAAGAAACCGACACCCTTGAGGAGTCGATGTTTCAGCACCAGAATTCCCAGAACCTGATCAAGCAGGTGTTCCACTACAAGCACCTGATCATGACTGCCAGAAGGCTGGTCAGCAGTGCCCGTGAGAGTGTTGCTGCCTTCTCACGACACTCCAGCCTGATTGGGGAAGAAACCAACCGCAACACCACAGAAGAACTTGCGCTTTACCTGCGGGACATTGTGGATCTGCTGTCTCGCACCTACGAATCCCTCGATTCCTCCCGTGAAGTGCTGACCAGTGTCCTGGACGTGAACCTGACCGTTCAGAGCAACAAAATGAATGAGGTCATGAAGACCCTCACCACGGTGTCCACCATCTTCTTGCCCCTGACTTTCCTCGCAGGGGTGTGGGGGATGAATTTCGAGCACATGCCAGAACTCAAGTGGCCCCTGGGTTACGTGTTTGCCTGGCTGTCTTTTCTGGTGCTGGGTGTGGGCCTGGCCTGGTACTTCAGAAAAAGGGGCTGGTGGTGAGCCCGGCTCTGAACCTCAATCCTGACGCTGGAATTTCAACAGCAGGCCGTTCTTGTCATCTGTGAAGTAAAAGCCTCCATCTGGAGCAAAGGAGATGTCCACCGGAGCCCCCTGCTTCTGTCCGGGTTTGGTGTCCCAGTCCCACACCACATTCTGCAACTTGCCTGAGGGAATGCCTTTCCCATTGACCTGATACATCACAATGCGGTGCCCATTGGAACGGTAGCCATGCAGGCCCACCACCACAGTGTTCTGAAGCACAGGATAGGCATTTTCGGGAGCATATGCGATCCCCAGAGGTGCACCATGCCCTGGAAGCAAAACAGCAGGCTTGATGCTGTTCTGGCACTTGAAACTGGGAAATTCAGGTGCATTCTGCTGGTTGTCGTAACAGTAAGGCCATCCGTAGAACCCTCCCTTTTGCACGACATTCAGTTCATCGTGGGGAAGGTCTTCATCTGGCACTTTCAGGAGGCTGCCCAGCGCATCCCGACTGTTCTCAGCCTGCAGCAGGGTTCCTGATGGGTGCAGGGCCAGACCCATCGAATTTCTCAGGCCTTTTGCCAGGGTGAGTGATCCGGTCACTTTCCCCCCACCCTTCCAGTCCAGGGTGAACTGTTTCAGCAGGGAGCGGGTGCTGGTTTCACTGCAGGAGGCTTTGCCCTTCTGGTTCTCGCAATTGTCGGTCGAAGACCCATAATTGACCACCAGATTCTTCTGCGCATCAAAAACAAAGGACTTCAGTGGATGACGACCAGAATCGGGCAGGGAAGAGACCACCACAGTTCTGGCTGCAGGATTTTTAAGATCAAACCGGATGATTCTGCTGTCCTCGCCAACATATATCCGACCATCTGGACCCTGACGGATGCCGTGCGGGCGGTCCAGACCCTGCAGGTAACGTTTGATGGATTTCCCTGGAGTGACCTGTGCCACAGCTCCCAGATTGTTCCCCCAGCCTCCCATTTCCACCACCAGGACCGTGCTGTCTTTCAGGGCAAGGACCCCTCTGGGAAACTTGAGGTTCTTCTGGACAATGGCAACACAATACCCTTCTGGTGTTTTCACATTCAGGGCAACAAAATCTCCACAGGATGCAGCAGATGCTGATCCCATCAAACCGACGGTCATCAGCCAGACAGTGACTGCCCTCATGCCCGGGTGATCTCCATCAGGTAATCCATGGCCAGCCTGTAACCAAACACCCCCAGACCGCTGATCTTTCCCTTGCAGACTGCAGCTGTCACAGATTTGTGGCGGAATTCCTCGCGGGCATCCACATTGGAGATGTGCACCTCCACCACCGGGAGTTTCTGTCCAGCAATGGCATCCCGCAGAGCGTAAGAATAGTGGGTGAGGGCACCGGGATTGATGACAATGCCCGTGAAACCATGGCTTTCTGCCTCATGAATCCACTCCAGCAACTGGCCCTCATAATTGCTCTGGCGGCAGGTGACGTTGGTGCCCAGTTCCGCTCCCCAACTTTCACACATGCCTTCGAGGTCACTCAGGGTGGTGGCTCCATACACGGTGGGTTCACGGGTGCCCAGCAGGTTCAAATTCGGTCCGTTCAAAACGAGAATCATGCTCTACCTCCAGAAGAAAACAGGGATCTTTCAGACAGTTTAACGTGCCTGCCTTAGAGAAGGGACAGTCTGCAAAAAGGGGTGGCCCCATGTGGCTCACCCCTGAACGTTCATTGGTGTACATTTGATGGTCAGACATCCTGCAGGAATTGCCTGAAGCTTTCTTGCTGCACTGTCAAAGGGACACGGGCCAGATAAGGCTCACCATGGTCCTTGAGGAGGGTGAAGCGGATGCCTTCAGAATCGGCTTTCTTGTCCCGGGACATGAAGCCATGCAAGGTTTCAAAGTCACGGCTGGGCGGAGGAACAGGGTTCATCCAGCGCAGGAACTCCAGGGTTTTTGCAGTCAGGTCCTGCCCCCCCATGTTTCTGGAGAGGTGGGCCGCATAGTGCATCCCGTAAGCCACAGCCTCACCATGCGAAATCTGGTGTTTGGAGACGGCTTCAAGGGCATGGGCAAGGGTGTGCCCAAAGTTCAGGAAAGCCCGCTCGTGTTTCTCGGTGGGGTCAATGGAGACGATGTGGGCTTTGACCCCGATGCTCAGGGCCAGTTCACGGGCAAAAACCTCACTGCGCACATCTTCCAGCTCGTAGAACTTGCTGACAGTGGCGGTGGGGTCCAGCAGGTTGTGCTTGAACATCTCCGCCATGCCCTCTTTGAAGACCTGTGGGGACAGGCTTTCCAGGGTGGCCAGATCTGCATGCACGCTCTGGGGCTGCCAGAATGCTCCAACCAGGTTTTTGCCCTCAGGCAGGTTGATGCCCGTTTTTCCGCCCACACTGGCATCCACCATGCCGAGCAGGGTGGTGGGCAGATTGATGAACTTCACTCCACGCAGGTAACTGGCTGCAGCGTAACCTGCAAGGTCGCTGGTGGCTCCTCCCCCGAGAGCCACAATCACCGAATCCCGGGTGAAGTTGGCCGCAGCCAGCTTTGAAAGGACGTCTGCCAGAACGGTGAAGTTCTTGCAGGCCTCACCCGCAGGGAGGGGAATCAGCAGGCTGACTTTTTCCTTCAATCGGTCCAGCGTGGCCTGTGGGATGTTGCTGTCATAAATCAATGCGGTGTTGCGGGGAAACTCCAGGGTTTCCAGCAAATCAAAGCCCACAGAGACGGTGTAAGGATCACTGACCTGAACGTGAATCTTGTGCATGACGGTACTCCCAGAGCTTTTCAACGATCTCCAGCACCACCTGCTCACTGGGCTGGTTGTCGGTGTGAATGTGAATGTCGCCTTCCGCATATGCAGGAGCACGCTCCGCCAGCAGGGACTTGATGCGGCCCACTGGATCATCCACCTTGAGAAGCGGACGGTCACTCTTGCGGGTCCGCTGGTAGATGGTTTCTGGACTGGCATGCAGCACCACCACAGGCCCACGTGCTTTCAGGACAGCCCGGTTTTCAGGGTTCACAAAGGCCCCTCCACCCAGCGAAACCACTGCAAGGTCCAGGTGTGTGGTGCGCTTCAGGACCTCCCGTTCATAGGCCCGGAAGGTCTCCTCACCGTAATACTCGAAGATCTCGCTGATCTTCATGCTGCTGATGCGCTCGATCACTTTGTCGGTGTCCACAAAGTTCAAAAGCAGACGGCGGGACAGTTCCCATCCCACCCGACTCTTGCCGGTCCCCATGAATCCTGCCAGGGCCAGCCAGCGCACCGGACGTTCTATTTTGGCGTGACTGAACATCAATTCGTCCATTCTGGTCAGGCTTTCTGCTGGAACCTGAGCCGCATTTCAGTATTCGGTGACAAACTGTCGGTATTCGGCAACCCGTTCCTGAATTTCAGGCAGGGTGTCCCCACCGAACTTTTCCAGAATGGCCTCTGCCAGGACAAGACCGATCACGCACTGCATGATCACCCCTGCTGCAGGCACGGCAGTGGTGTCGGAACGCTCCAGTGCAGCATCTGCAGGCTGTCTGGTCACCACATCAATGGAGGGCAGGGGAGACATCAGGGTGGCGATGGGTTTCAGGGCGATGCGCACCACGAGGTCTTCACCATCGGTCATGCCTCCCTCAAGACCTCCTGCGCCGTTGGTCAGGCGGTAATACCCCTTGCCATCCTCACGGTAGATGGCGTCATGCACCTGTGAACCCGGCATGCGGGTGCCCCGGAAGCCATACCCCACTTCGACCCCTTTGACCGCCTGAACACTCATGACGGCCTGCGCAATGCGGCCATCCAGCTTGCGGTCCCAGTGCACATGCGAACCCAGGCCAATGGGCAGGTTGCGGAAGCGCACCTCCAGAATGCCCCCCAGGGTGTCTCCATCTTTTTTGGCCTGGTCAATGCGCTCCACCATCTTCTGGGAAGCTTCAGGATCAGGGCAACGCACCAGTGATCCCTCAATGGCATCCAGCAGATCCCAGCTGAAAGGCACATTGCAATCGATGTCGCACAGGCTGGAGACGTAATTCACCCCGGTGATGTCCAGTTCAGACAGCATCTTCAGGGCAACTGCGCCCACAGCCACCCGCATGGTGGTTTCACGGGCACTGGCCCGCTCCAGCACGTCCCGCAGGTCCTTGTGGCGGTATTTGATGCCTCCAGCAAGGTCTGCATGCCCGGGTCGTGCACGGGTCAGGGCTTTCTTGCGGGGTTCATTCCCCGGTTCCGGGCTCATGATCTCGGTCCAGTTGCGGTGGTCCTTGTTCTCCACCACCATGGTCAGGGGTGCTCCGGTGGTGCGACCTGCCCGCACACCCGACATGAACTGCACCTGATCGGTTTCAATCTGCATGCGGCGTCCACGGCCATAGCCACCCTGCCGTTTGGCCAGCCAGGGGTTGATGTCATCAGCGGTCAAAGGAATCTGTGAAGGCAACCCTTCAATGATGGTGGTCAGCTGTGGACCGTGAGATTCGCCTGCGGTTAAGAACTTCATGCTATGCAGCTTAACATGCAAAGTCTGCCTGGCCTTTCAGGCTTCTAAACAAAAAACCTGCCGCACAGGCGGCAGGTTCGTGCACTTCTCAGATGTGAGGGTTACTCGATGGTGTTGGCGGTGATCACCAGCATCAGCTGGGTTTCCTTGTCCTCCACAGTGGTGGACTTGAAGAGGCCACCGATCAGTGGAATGCTGGACAGGATGGGCACACCCTGGGTGGTTTCATTGCGACTGGTGCTCAGCAGACCGCCCAGGAGAACCGTGGAACCTGACTTGAAGGACAGCACAGTGGCAGCTTCATTGTTGGTCAGGTTCAGCAGGGTGGGGTCGGTGGGCTGTGAAGCAAAGCCCTTGACGCTGGCATTCACCTTCATGGTGATGGTGCCATCATTGGACACCTGCAGGTTGCTGATGTTGACGTTGACCCCGTAATCCAGGGTGCGTTCAATCTTCTGGGTGCCGTCGCCAACGATGCTGACAATCAGGGTTCCCCCAGACTTCATGGCAGCAGGTTCAGCCTGACCACTTTGCAAGGTCAGGCTGCCATCGTCCACACGCTTCAGCAAGCCCTGTTTCTCCATGGCGTCGAGGGTGGCACCAAGGTTGAAGCCCACCAGGCTGCTGGCGGCGTTGAACACGGACTTCACGCCACCGCTGCCGAAGGTAAGGGTGGAGAAGTTGCCGAAGGGAGCATTCCAGTTCAGACCCAGGCTGTTGGCAGCAGAGCGGGTGATTTCCTGGATGCGCACCTGCACATTGACCTGAGGCACGCGCTTGTCGAGGGCAGCAATGGCTTCAGATATCTGGTTCAGTTGGGTCTGGGTGCCGCGCACAATCAGCGAGTTGGTGCGAACATCAGCGATGATTTCAGGAGCCTGGGTGCTGACATCCTGAGGGGTGGTGCTGGTGCTGGGGTTGGGGTTGGTCACCAGGGTGATGCTGGTGCCACCAGAGGTGTTGTCGCCAGACGCACCTGTACCTGTGGAACTGGTGCCACTGTTGCTTCCTGTTGCGAAGGTCTGGGTGAGAACAGCCCTCAGGTCATCTGCCTTGGCATTGGACAGGCGGAAGATCTGCTGAATGCGCACCACAGGAGCAGGTTGCTCGGGTGCAATGTCCACACTGGACAGCAGACCTGTGATCTCTTCTTGCTGCTTGGCGGTGGCGGTGATGGAGAGGGTACGGGTGCTTCCCACACGGTTGATCACTGCACCAGGCACTTCTGACTTCAGGAAGGTGATGACTTCCACTGGATCAAGGTTGGTGGTGTAGAAGCGGCGCACGGTGGGCTCAGGTGGGGTCTGGTTGGTGGGTTCGACCACAGCTGGTGGAGCTGGAGCGGGATCAACCGTGGCCAGCAGGTTGGCAATTTCTTTTTGCTGGGCCGCTGTGGCATTGATGGAAAGGGTGCGGGTTTGACCCACACGGTTCACCACTGCAGTGGGCACTTCAGCTTTCAGGAAAGCAATGACATCCTCTGGTGCCATGTTCGCAGTGTAAAAGGTGCGAACAGTGGGTTCTGGGGCCGGAGGCACAGGCTGGACCTGGGCTGCTGGGGTGGGATCAACCGTGGTCAGCAGGGCTGCAATCTCATCTTGCTGCTTGGCGGTGGCGGTGATGGAAAGGGTGCGGGTTTGACCCACACGGTTGATCACCGCGCCAGGCACTTCTGCTTTCAGGAAAGCAGCAATCTCATCTGCTGGGAGGTTGGTGGCATAAAAGCGCCGCACTGTGGGCTCAGCAACAGGCTGGGTGGTTGTTGGCGTGTCTGTGGTGGCAGGAGGAACGTCAACCACCTGCAGCAGGTTGGCCACTTCCTGCTGTTGACTTGCCGTGCCAGAAATGGCAATCAGATTGCTGTTCCCAAAACGGGTCACGGTCACATTTTTTGCTTCAGCCTGCAGGAAAGCCAGCACTGCCGCTGGATCGGATTTGATGGTGTAAAACTGGCGCACCACAGGATCAGGCGCGGGAGCCGTAACCACAGGAGGCTCAACCACGGGGGCAGGGCGGAATTTGTCCACCACAGCTTTGGTTCCAACCACCACAATGTCATTGCCAATGATCTCATAATCCAGGTCATTCAGCTTGATGAGCAGATCCCAGACTTCCCGGAAGGGCTTGTTGGCAATGTTGTAGCTGATGGTTTTGTCTGCCGGAACACCATCTGTGACCACCGTCAGGCCCACAGAGTTGCCCAGAGCCTGCAACAGTGCAACCAGATTGTTGATCCCTGTTCCTGTTTGCACGGTCACGGGAGCATCAAAGCGCGTTTCAGTGGGTAGTACAGGGGCCGCAAAGGCCACACCTGCCAGCAGACTTAAAACCAGGAGATTACGTTTTAACATCACTCACCGCCTATCCAGATTCAGCTCAAGGGTTTCTTCTCCGAGCTGCAATGTGACTTGTTGTTGAGAAATCGACTTCACCACGATGTCCGTGCCTGCCAGTTTCTGTCCTGCTGCTGCCATCAGGTAACCGTTCTTGCTGTTGAAAACGGCAGTGCTGTTGGGACCGATCACCACAGAACTGAAGGCCAGTTGCAGTTCCTCTGAAACATTGAGCAATTCGCTGCGTGGAGCAGGCGGCTCGGTTCCTTGTGGGTTGCTGGCTTTGGGCTGGGGAAGAACCAGTGAAGAAATCAGGATGGGTGTGGGCGCAGAAATCACCGTGGTCTGCTGCTCAGGCACCGAGAAGGTGTTGCTGCTGGTGCCAGGCTGGACCACGCTGGGAGAAGGCAAGGCAGGTGCCTTGGGTGGTTTGGTGGTTGATGTTGGGTTGTTTCCTGTGCCAGGGAAGGTGTTGTTTCCGAGGTCAGAGGGCAAGACTTTGGGAGGGATGGTCTCGGTGTTGCCCGTGGAAGACCGAACAGGGGGAAGTGGGGTGGTGTTGTCCACCACCACTGGACCATTCCCAATATTGATGGGTGGGTTGGGATTGGTGGGTGGAACATACGTGGGAGGTTCCACAGTTTCCTGGGGGACTGTGGTGGTGGTGTCGATGGTGGCCGGTCCCTGGGTGACGGGCACATTCACCTGAATGAACGGGTTCGATGTGCGATTGGCAGGACCCTGTGAAGCAATGGCTCCGGTTTCAATGTCGACATTGACCTGACGGTTGCTGGTGGTCAGGAAAGGCAATTCTTTCACCACCAGAGGTTTGCCTGTCTGGACGGGGCCACCATTGTTGGTGATGGGTGGTGGTGGTGGTGGTTCATCAGGTGCAGGCCGGGTCAGGTACCAGGCACCGCCTCCTGCAACGGCCAGCAAGCCCACGATGACCCACAACAGGGGCCCAGAAGACGTTGATTTCTTGGCGGGTCCGGTCATGATGCGTTTCCTCCCTGAGGTGCGGCGTTTCCATCGGCTGGAGGAGGAGTGTTCTGCTGAAGGGCTTTGTTGACATCAAAGGTGTAGACGGTGATCACCAGTGTGGCATCGATGGAGGGATTGCTGTTGGTGGTGGTGGAAGGCTGGTCAACACTCAGGTTGATGCTGTTGATGGTGGAGAAGCGCTGCAGGCTCTGGATGGCAGACACCACAGACAGCAGGCCCGGGAAGGTGGTGTCCAGGGTCATGGTGACATTCATGGGAACGACACCATTGGGGAGATTGCCCTGGGTGCCCTGAACAGGAGAAATGCGGGTCAGGGTGCTGCCTGAATCCACGACAATTTGACGCAGGTCTTGCAAGAAATTGCCGAATTGCAGGGTCTCAGGGAGTTGCTGCAAGAAAGCCTGTTTTTCTTCTTCAAGCTGGGCCACTTCCAGCCTCAACTGGGGCAGTCGGGCTGCTGCAGCTCTTGCCCGATCCAGCTGGGTTTGCAGGCTGTCTTTTTCCAGCTGTTTGCTGGCGATCTCATCCCCCTTGGGTTGATACATCATGAAATACCAGAGCAAGATCACCAGCAGTGTTGCTGCAAAGGAAATCAATGCGATATCACGCTGTTTGAGTTTCATGGATTGGTCCCCTGGGTGGTGGCAGGTGTCTCTGTTCCGGCAGCGGGCTCTGCGGGGTTTTCCGTGGTGCTGGCCTTGATCAGGTTGACGTTGACCGTGAAGTTGTAGTTCGAGGTGTCCTGCTGTTTGCTGGCATCCTGGAATTGAATGGCAAAGTCCTGGCTGTCCTCGAAGGCTTTCACGAAGTCAATGAGTGCCTGATTGCTCTTGGCTGTCCCCTGAATGGTCATGACCTTGCTGGCCGGGCGACCATCTCCGACAGGACCCTCAGCTGTAGGCATGCTCACACCCAGCGTATTCAGAGAAATGGTGGGATTGCTGGAACCTGTTGGAATCTGGCTCACGAACCGTTCAATGTCTCCCCGCCAGTCGCTGGACAGGCTCAGCAGGCTGGACTTGATCTGGGTGTACACATTCAGCTCTGCTTTTTTGCGGTCCAGAGCATCCTGCTCGGCGATGTCGGCTTTGCGGGCTTCCAGATCGGCCTGCATGACCTGAACTTCTTCTGAAAGGCGATTGTACTCATTGACGCGCAGGATGTGCATGGTGGCCACCACGCCCAGTGCCAGCACAGGAACCACAACGGCAGCCACAGTCCAGAGGTTGGTTTCTCTGTGGACCACCAGTTCCTTTGGAAGCAGGTTGATCTTAATCAATGCCCTTCACCCCTCGAACCGCCAGGCCCAGTGCAACAGCGAATTCGGGACCGAACTCTTTCAGGTAGGCGGGATCAATTTTGGCGATTTTGGTGTTGGTGACCATCCAGGGATTGCCCACTTCCACATACAGACCCAGGGTATCGCTGATGGCCTGGGACAGACCCACCAGTTTTGCGCCACCTCCAGAGAGGCACACCCGGTCAATCACGATGTCCCCGGCTTGCACCCGGTAAAACTCCAGGCTGCGCCGGATTTCGGTCAGCAGGTCTGCCAGAACAGGTCGAATGGCATCATAGACCTTGGCACTGGAGTACGTGTCACTGCTGGTGTCGATGTCCAGCAGATCTTCGTTGTCTTCTGTGGGAAGTGTGGCTGCCCCGTATTGCAGTTTGACGTTCTCTGCAGAGTAAAAATCCAGCTGGAACGCCTTCTGAACTGCGGTCGTGAAGTCATCCGCTGCGATGGAGATGTTGCGGGTCATCAGAAGTCGGTCACCACGCACCAGTGCGATCACGGTGCTTGATGCCCCGATGTCGAGCATCACAGCAACTTCGCCCTGCTCGGAGTAGGTGCCTCCGGTCAGGGTGCTCTTGCTGAGGTGGCTGCCCATCAGGCTGCCCCTGAGGGCCCTGAGGGCGGCGAAGGGTTTCACATCGATGGCCACTGGCTCCAGACCAGCGAGTTTCAGCACTTCGACATAACGGTAGATGATGTCCTTGGGCGCAGCTGCAATCACAATCTCCATCTGGCCGGTGTCGTTCTGGACATCTTTGGGGTTGTCCAGCAGGTCGTAATCGAGCACGACATCGTCAACGGCGTAGGGGAGATAACGTTCAGCTTCCCATTTGATGGATTCATCGAGTTCCCGGCGGTCCATGACTGGCACAAAGATGTTGCGGGTGACGGCGGCCTGGTTGGGGATGGTGGTGATCACCTGCCTGGTCTTGATCTCGTGTTCACGAGTCAAGCGGCGGATTTCTTCTGCGAGAGCTTTGGGCTCGAAAACCTGACCATCTTGCATCGTCCCACTGGGGGTCGGGGTGCTGACTGCCTTGAGCAGGTCAGGCGGAGACCCTGGGTTCAGCTCGACGATTTTGATGGCGCTGGCACCGATCTCGAGTCCAATCGCATTCTTCCGCGACCACAGCTGATTGAGGAAATTTTGCACACTACCTCCGGGGATTTCTTTAACTTGATCTTAACACACTGTTACAAATTATGGAGTTTTTCACACCATTTCGGCAAGTTCTCACATCCGAGTCTTAAGATTATGACACACGTTCGAATAAAAATTCGTACAGACAGGACTTGAAAAATGCGTTCCAGGCGTAACCCCAGGTGTATCCCAGCTGGGCTTTTTCAGGTGAATTGTGCCAGGCTCCTGCCAGAAAATACACCTCTGCGTTCGTTACAATTTGGGTGTCGAGCGAGGAGAAACCCAGTGCTGCATTCAAATAACCCCGCAAGCGTGAGGCTGTGAAAAGCAGGTTCTGGTCGGGCTTTAACAGCAGGGTCCGTGCCTGGGCCTCATTCTGTGGAAAACGAAATCGGGACACTTTGAAAGCCCTGAACCTTTCCTCCTGAAGGAGGCTGTCCTCCCAGGACATCTGGGCAATGCCAACGGTTTTGGAGAGGTTTCCAGTGACCCCACTGCTGCCGTAAAGCTGGGCATTGCGCAGGGCAATCACATCTGTGAAATCCCGCAATTTTCCTGCCAGTCCATAAGCACTGTCTGTTCCAGAAAGTTCATTGTCCACCAATCCTGCAAGGGCAGCAGGAGGAAAGTGAAAAGATCTGGCTGCCCTCACAATACTCACCCTGTACCTTAATATTTGCTCTGTTGCCAGCCTGAGGGGAGCCTGTTCTTCCAGGAAAGTGTACAGGTCCTGATGGGTGTGAAATCCCCGGTTTTGAACGGCATGCAGAAAGTTCAGCCAGTTCATTGCCTGTTCCAGCGCCACTTCTGGACTGTTGAAGACACTGCGCCGACCTGCGGTGACATCCTGATTGCCAATTTCTCTTGACAGCAACTTCACAAGGGCTGAAGTTTTGGCTTTGCCGAGTGTGCGTCTGGCCACCAGAAACAGTTGCCAGTGGGACTCCAGCAGTTTGATTTTGCGTTCACCGGTGATCTGCAGTTGGTTCAGGTTGGCCTCGAAAAGCTGTAAATCGACCACATGGGCTTGCAGAACATCGGGTCTCGGGCGTCCTGCAGGTGCTTCTGGAAGGCCAGAAACCCTGGCTGGGGTCTGGTCCAGAGCTTCCTGTTTGAGGTTTTCAAAGTAACGGGAAACCCACCAGGTCACACTGGGACTGAAGCTGAGCATCACCACCAGAGTCAGGGTGGTGATGTAATACCGTCGCCGCAGTTTTCCAGTGCCAGAAGTGGACATGAGGAACCATCAGGCATAATACCGGGTTTTGCGGGGTGAAGTTCCCTGTTTTCTGAGGCTACCCTTTTTGACCAGATGCCTGAGCAGGCGAGAGGTTTGCTGGACATCCAGTCCCAGCATCTCCCGGAGTTCTGCATTGGCTGTTCCAGCAGGCTGGGACGCCTGTTGCACGACCAACAGTTCAAGTTCTGGATTGTTGATGTAGCCCCGCACCACAGAGACTGTAGATGGCTTTGGAGGTCTGGAAGAGGAAGCCCCCTGCTGTTGGGGTGGATCTGCTGGCCTTGAGCCACCCAGGAGGCTTCTGGAGGCTCTGGCGAGCTCATACAGACTCGCTTTGCCTCTTCCTGTGCGAACGATCAGGTCTTTTTCCTCCATCAGATGCAGGAGGCGCACGATGCGGTCTTCGGGGAGCTGCAGCGCAAGGGCCAGATCTGTGCGGTTTCCCTCACCCATGCGGTTCAGGTAGCTCAACACGATCAGCATGTCCAGGCTGAAAGTCTGCATCTCTTCCTGTTTTCGGGCCACAAATTTCACAAACTCGGCATCAAACCCAGGATTGTGGATGCTCAGGGTCACCGCATCTTTATAACTTGTGAATTCAGGGGGTTCTTTGCCATGCCTGAGCAACAACTGGTACATCTTGTCCACCCCCACCCCGGCACGCTCAACATAACCCAGTTTGGCAAGGGCCTCTGCAAGGATGGGATTTCGACGCTTTGGCTGGTGGCGCAGGATGTTCTCAGCAGTGATGCCTCCAGGCAGTCCGCCGGGATTGGAGATTTCCAGACGGTCTGGGTAGTGGTGGATGTGCACGGTGTCCCTGAGCTGGTAATCCCGGTGCATCAGGGCATTGAGGATCGCCTCGCGGTACACCACTTCGTCAAAGTCCCACACCTCAATGCGGAAAAGCCCCACCTGCAGAGGAGAAAAGCTGTTACGCAGCTGGATGAGGTCCCTCAGGCGCTCCACCATTGCAGGGAGGGGTTGCAGCAGGTCTTCACGGAAGGAAAACTCGACATCCCCTCTGGCATGGTGGTAATAACTGATTTCTGCCTGGGGAATGTGCCTTCTCAGGGCCTGGGGGGTTCCGGCCATCAGGATGCCTGCCAGGTTGGGTTTGAGGGTGCCCTCCACGTCCACCAGCAGGTTCAATTCCCGCAGGAAATCCATGTCTGCAAGCTGACCCAGACCAGAAGCGCGTCCCTGCAGACCCCGCCTCAGGCGGCCCACTTCCAGAGGATCGATGTCAGAGAGGCTGCTCATGGGTGGAACCGTGGCTGTGAAATCAGGTTGCGCCTGAGGGCTGCGGTCCCACAGGCCCTCAATGGGGGAGAGCTTCAGGCCATCCCAGGCCAGCACCTCTCCATCTCTGGAGGCCAGCAGGTAAGGGGCCTGAGGAACATAAACCACCATCACCGAGGCCCCAAAAGCCTGCTGGTGGTGAGCATTGACGCTGAGTTTCCCACTGGACAGTTCAAAAATCGCATGGGTGATCTGCAGGGGGTGGATGTCGGAGGCGTCCTCCAGTTGGCCTCCTGCTGCCCCCACAATCAGCAGGCCCCCCCGGGCATTGGCCAGACCAATGGCGTAACGGGCCAGGGTCTCGGGACCCACCTGTGTGCTGAGCAGGATGCGTTCGGGGGTGGCTCCCTCACGGATCAGTCTCTCCAGATTGTCGATCAACGTTTATCACCTGTGTGCGGCATGGGCGTCTCTTCTCACCTGCTGGTGTGATGGGGTGAGAAGCAAGAAGGAAAACAGAAGGGCCATTTGAGAGGTCCCCACATGGGCAGACCGATAAGGGCTCAGTTTATCGGGATTTTCAGCGATCCACAAGAGACCTTTGCAAGCAGGTGGGGTGAGAGCAAAGGCGCTGTTGGGTCGGTGTCACTCCAGAAAGCGGTCAGCCATCAGCTGTGAGCTCAAAAGCATCAGGATGCTTTGACCTCAGCCAGACACAATAAAGTCTTGCCCCCAGCACAGTTCAGCCCTTTCTGTGCCCTGCTGCGAAAGCATCAAAAAATCTTTTGCTGATGGCTGAACACTGACGGCTGGTCGCTCTACACCAGGTGCTGTGTCCACCACATCCGCACTGCGATCACAGGATCAACCCAGACCAGAGCCACCCTGGAACCCACCCCAAAAAGCACTGCATTCTGTTGAAAATCCCTGCCCAGTTGAACTGCCTCGGCCAGAGAAATGCCCCGGATGAAACAACCTGGCTCCTCCCATTCACCTTCGCCAGCCACATAGTGGTCCACCGGATGCCCGAGTTGCCGCACGGCGACTTCCAGGGCTGCGTGCCGCTCCTGGTTTTCTTCTGGGGTCAGCTGTCTGCTTTCGGGGTTGAAGGCGGTCACCATCGCCCAGCGTTCAGGAAAAACCACAGACAACTCTGAGCGTGATTCACCCAGATGCAACCGTGTGCTGTTGTAGGTGTAGGGACTATTCAGATACGCCTGAATCAGTGTTTTCTCCATCTTCCTCCTCACTGGTGTCCACGCTGACCTTCATGACCTCGCGCAGCACACTGGTGGCAAAAGCCCCCTTGGGCAGGAAGAACCTCAGCCAGTATCCATCTTCGGTGGGTTCGAAGGAGATGTCTGTAAACAGTCTTGTGATCCGGCGGTCTCCGAGTCTGGAGCGGAAGTCGTCCATGCTGAGTTCAAGTTCGGCAAGCACTTCCTGTTCCAGCAACCCAGCATCCAGCGTCAGAGGTTTGATTTTGCGGCCCAGCAGGGTTCCGGTGGCAGAGACTTCCCCACGTTTTGCTCTGGGGGCCTCGTCCACGGTTTCCACCAGGAAAACCCCGCCTGTGTCGTGCTTCTTGGCCATGTCGCCCAGAATCAGGCTGTCGTAGATCCCACGTTCAATGCGTCTGGACAGAAAGCCGTTGAACACCAAAGATTGCAGGCTGCTGATCAGGAAGCGCCGCACTGGAGTGCTGGCTTTGCCTTTGAAATTTCTGCGGGCAATGTCACGGCCCATCTCGGCATTTTTGCCCTGCAGGCCAAATCGTTGAGGTCCAAAGTAATTGGGAATCCCGATGGGTTTCAGGGCCTCCAGGATCGCAGGGACTTTGCTGGCATCTGCGTCCCGCACCCGCACAGAAAACTGGTTCCCCTTCAGGTGCCCGATGCCCAGTTTGTTGTTGTGGCGTGTGGTTTCCAGAATGCGCACTCCGGGCAGGTCCAGGGTTGCAAGCTGGCTTTCGTACCGGGCGGGCAGGCTGATCCACTGGGTGGTGATGGCATGCCGGTCCTTGAGCCCAGCGACCCCCACCTTGTCAAAGCGCACCCCGAGGGCCTCGCCCAGCATTTTGACCACATGATTGCTGTTCTGGCCGATCTTTTCGATGTGGAGGTACACGAACTCACCCTCTCCAGAGAAGGGATAGGCGGGAACCTCATCCACCTGAAAGTCAGCGATTTCTGCACGGATGCGCCCTCCGGTGCCGGGCAGGTCGGTGGTGACGTAAGCGAGATCATCCCAATTGAAAAGTAGGCTCATTGCGCTCTACACGTTAAAGGATTGATGATGGGAATGCCAGCAACAACTTGCAATTTCCAGGGTCTGGGGGGTGGTCTTCAGCGAGAGAAATCATACGAAAGCCCATGCTGTTCCAGCCTAAGCTGATTTCCAGGGTTCAGACGGTCCAGGGTGGCGCATTTCTGATGGGATCAGTCCAGGTGATTCGTCTAGACATCTGCTGGGTTTTACGCAACATTCTGGTCCCCGTTCACACAGACATACCCGGTTTAAAAAGCTCCATATAATGGCACCAGGATGTACTCGAGGCAGGATCATGCCTGCTCGAAACAGGGAGGAGAACCATGCACAATTCAACCCCACACACCTTTCCGCTGGAGGCCTGGAGGATCACCGAACAGCAGTTCGATCCTGCACAGAACCAGCTTGCTGAAACGCTCTTTGCCCTGGGCAATGGATACATCGGACAGCGGGCCACTTTCGAAGAAGGTTACTTCGGGCCTGCAGGAACCTCCAGGGATGGCACCTTTTTAAACGGCTTTTTTGATGTGGAGCCCATCCATTACCCGGAAACCGCTTACGGACTGGCAAAGCGCAACCAGTTCATGCTCAACGTGCCCAATGCCAAAAGGGTGCAGATCTGGATTGAGGACGAACCCTTTGACCTCCTGAAAGGTGAAGTGCACAGCTATGAACGTGCACTGGACTTCCGGGAAGGGGTCTTGCGCCGCACTGTTGACTGGACCTCACCAAAAGGGCACAGGGTCAAAGTGACTTTCAGGCGGCTGGTGTCCTTTGAGCAGAAAAACCTCTTCGCACTGGATCTGGAACTCACGGCTGTCAATTTCTCGGGCCAGGTCCTGCTGAAATCCAGCGTGGACGGTGAAGTGCGCCACATGGAGGCCGGAGATGACCCCCGCGTGGGCTCCCACGTAAGCGCCCCCTCCCTGATCCTGCAGGAAGTGGTGCAGGTCGGAGATCTCTCTGCACTGGTCCACCGCACCCGCAACAGTGGATTTCTGCTGGTCAGTGCCATCGACCATGACCTGACGGCCCAGAAGCACTCCAGCACCCTGCAGCGCGAAAACGAGCGCTCCGAACACCTCTTCAACATTTCTGTGTCAGAAGGGGAGACCGTGCGCCTGCAGAAATTTGGAGCCTACTTCACCTCCAGAGATTTCCCGGAATCCGAACTGCTGGGCCTGGCCCGTGAGACCCTCGCCAGCGCAAAGCAGGCGGGTTTTGACGCCCTGGAGTCTGCCCAGCAAGCCTACCTGCAAGCCTTCTGGAACGAAGCCGATGTGGAAATCCAGGGGGATGACGCCCTCCAGCAGGGCATTCACTTCAACCAGTACCACCTGCTGCAGAGTGTGGGCAGAGATGGCAAAACCAACATTGCCGCCAAAGGGGTCACTGGAGAAGGCTACGAAGGGCATTATTTCTGGGACACCGAAATCTACATTTTCCCCGTGATGCTTTACACCAAACCCGACATTGCCCGCAAACTGCTGGAGTACCGCTACCGTGGCCTGGATGCTGCCCGAGAGCGTGCCCGCCAGATGTCCCATGTCAGAGGGGCCCTCTACCCCTGGCGCACCATTGCAGGGGAGGAATGCTCGGCCTACTTTCCTGCCGGAACTGCCCAGTACCACATCAACGCAGACGTGGCCTATTCGGTGAAACTGTACACCGAAGTGACCGGGGATGATTCCTTCCTGCTGGAAGGGGGTGCAGAAGTGGTGATGGAAACCGCCCGTCTGTGGATGGGCATCGGGAGTTACATCGACCACAAGGGAGGCCAGTTCTGCATCAATGAGGTCACCGGACCCGATGAGTACACTGCACTTGTCAACAACAACCACTACACCAACGCCATGGCAAAGATGCACCTGGCTTTTGCCAGTCAGGTGGCCCGAAAATTGCAGGAAGCTTACCCTGAAGATTACCAGCGCATTGCTCAGGCAGTGCAGCTTGATCCCCAGGAGCCTGAAGCATGGCAACATGCTGCAGAACACATGTACCTGCCCAAAGATGAAAAGCTGGGCATTCATCCGCAGGATGACACCTTTTTGTCCAAAGCAGTCTGGGACTTCGAGAACACCCCGAAAGAAAATTACCCCCTGCTGCTGCACTATCACCCCCTGGTGATCTACCGTTATCAGGTGTGCAAGCAGGCCGATGTGGTCCTGGCCCTGATGCTGCTCGGAGACCAGTACACCCTGGAAGAGAAGAAAAAGGACTACGACTACTACGAACCCATCACCACCCACGATTCATCCCTCTCAAGCTGCATCTTCAGCATTGTGGCCAATGAAGTCGGGTACCACCAGAAGGCCTACGACTACTTCATGGATACCGCCCGCATGGACCTCGACAACCAGCACGGCAACACGCAGCACGGGGTGCACACCGCTGCAATGGCTGGTACGTGGATGGGCGTGGTCTACGGGTTTGCAGGAATGCGATCCTATGGTGGCAAAATGCACTTCAACCCTTACCTCCCTGAGAAGTGGAGCCATTACCAATTCAAGATTCACGTTCAGGGACAGCTTTTGCAGGTCCATGTCGAGAAGGACCGGGTGGAGTACACCCTTCTGAAAGGCACAGAACTCAGCATCCAGCACGCTGGACGGGAAGTGGTTCTCGGGCAGGGTGAGAAGAGCACCATGATTCTGCAAGGAGAAGAAGCATGACTTACAAAGCAGTGATCTTTGACCTCGATGGCGTCATCACCGACACCGCCCATTACCACTACCTGGCCTGGAAAAAACTGGCAGAACAGGTGGGGGTGCCTTTCGATGAGGTGTTCAATGAGCGCCTCAAAGGGGTGGACCGCATGGGCTCTCTGAACCTGATTCTGGCCCAGGGGAGTGCCACCTACACAGAAGAAGAAAAAGTGGCCCTGGCCACCCAGAAAAATGCCCATTATCAGGAGTTGATTTCCACCATGAGCCCGGCAGACCTGCTCCCCGGAGCAGTGGAAGCCCTCGACAGCGTGCGTCAGGCAGGCCTGAAGATCGGTCTGGCCTCTGTGAGCCGCAATGCGCTGACCGTGCTCACCAGTCTGGGCATCACCGACAAATTTGATTACATCGTGGATGCATCAAAGATCGCCAGAGGCAAACCTGACCCCGAAATCTTCCTGACCGCTGCAGAAAGGCTGGGTGTCAAACCAGAAGAGTGCATCGGGGTGGAAGACGCTGTGGCCGGAGTGCAGTCCATCAAAGCTGCAGGCATGTACGCAGTGGGCGTGGGAGACCCTGCAGTGCTGTCTCAGGCCGATCAGGTGATCGCCAGCCTGACAGCATTTTCCATCGCTGATTTTCTGAATTGAACTTTTTCCAGCTCAACCCCTCTTGCAAACAGGAGGGGTTTTGCTTTTGGGACAGGTCCTGAAGGGATTTGTTCTTCGGCTCACTCCGGCATTGTCAGATTCACAAGCAGCCACCTACAGGGAAATCCCCTAGAGGTGCTCACACAATCGCCCCATGTGATTTTCAGGCTGCAGAGGTTAATCTGCAAGGGTCTTGCGTTCTTGTGAGCGTGCTGCGTTGCGCTTGCATCTTCAACCCTGTTCTCAAAACTTGTGCCTTTGGACGGATTTTCATTGAAGGTGACCCTGAGGGGTCATTCAGGCAGTTTTGCACCAGAAGGGGGAACCCATGAAAACCTGGATGAGAGCCACCCTGGCCCTGGCCGGTGGCAGCGTGGCCTTTGTGTTTCTGACATCACTTCAAACAGCGAGGCCCGAAGCTTTGCAGCCCTACCCTCTGCCCTTCACCTCGCAGATTCCAGGAGACATCAATGTTAAACAGCTTGATGCCTTCAACCAGAAGCAGCAGTTCGATCAGGCCCAGCGCATGTTTGACATTTTTGCCTGGCAGGCTTTTGTGGGTCTCAACTGGCCTGCTTTGCCCAATGGTCAACCCGACAGCAGCCTGAAGATCGGTCAGAGCAGCCCCAATGGGGTGGTCTGGGAAAGCTGGAAGCACGATTATCAGGTGTTCACTGCAAATGGTCAGCCGCCGCTCCTGAGCGCCATCAAGAATGGCAAGAACTCACATGCGGTGGTCAATACCGGAAACACCCTTCCAGATGAGATTGAAGAAGCCTTGCAGGCCTTCACAGGACCCCTGGTGGACAAGAACGGCAACTGGGTGACCTACGAGATTCGCATGAGCCCCAGAGAAGTGGATTATGTGGTGGGCAACAACCTGTACTACGTGCAGGGACAGGTGGAGTTCGTGAACAAGGGCAACACCATCTCCTTCCCTGCAGGGGTCTACAACGGGGACATCGGGGCCATTGAAGTGAAAGCCGCCTGGAGAATGCTGGACCCCAACACCGATGATCCCTCCCGTTACTTCACCACCACAGGGGACATCTCCATCAATGATCCCTCACAGTTCAGCAAGCCCCTGGTGAAAAACAATGTGTTGCTGGGACTGGTGGGTTTCCACATCTCTGCCAAAACCCAGTACGCCAGACAGTGGATCTGGGCCACCTTTGAGCATGTGGACAATCTGGAGGTGCCCCCCCTGATGTACAAGGGGCAACGCCTGATGCCCTCTTTCTACAATCCGAACAACCAGATTCTGCCTGTCAATGTGGAGCCTCCACAAAATGCAGTGATTCCCGGTCAACCCATCCCCAGTGGGCAGTACTACAACAGCTGGGACCCCACCCTCACCTATCAGCCCACCCAGGCTTTCCGCATGATTCCCATTCCCACCGACAAGCAGCAGCTCAACAGAGAGGTGCAGGCTGCTCTGGCCAAACTTGTCCCTGGCAACGTTTTTCAGTACTACCAGCTGATTGACACCCAGTGGCCCACCGATCCTGCTGCACCCCCCACACCCACAGTGCCTTTTGATGCCGGAATTTTCCCAAACAGCGTCACCAACAAGGCAGGCGGCATGGTGACCCCCACCTACCTGACCAACATCACCATGGAAACCTACTTCCAGGCGGGCAACCAGGCCGCGTGGCACCAGATTGAGGGTTTCCCCCAGAGCGAAACCCAGCAGATCTATGGCACCGAAAGCTGCACAGGCTGTCACTCCAGTGCAGGGGTCGCCATTGCTTACGATCCCAAACAGGCCCTGAGCAGCACCAACCCCCTGTATGGCGTTCCCCTGACGGGGGATTTCAGCTGGTTGCTGCAACAGAAAGCCCAGATCCGCAAGTAATCTGCCTGATCACAGGTTGAACTTTGATTCCGGGGGATGTGCAAGCATCCATGTCCCCTGGTCAGAAGTCCATTTCAAAACACGCCCATGCTTAAGCCTGCAAGACAGACCGCAGGCTTGCCTTCCCTCCTGACCCTCACATGTTGAGGTTGGTCAGGACGTCCACCTATGGAGCATCCCATGACCCAGTTGCTGAACAGACAGATGGAGCAGGTCACCCAGTCCAGCCAGGACGCCCAGGACAACAGTTATCCTTTTGTGACCGTGGACCAGTTCACCCCGAACCTGGGGCAGTGGCAACAACTCGGAGCCGTGAGCACCTACCAGCAGAAAGGGAACACCGTTCAACTGGTGATGGCCCATGGCCCTGGACCCGTGCTGTATTTTTATTCGCCCACCCTCTTCAGGGTGAGGTTCAACAGTGCAGCCGATTACAGCACGGACAATTCCTACGCCGTGGTGAACACCGACTTCGGTTTTGACCCATCCAGCCTGAACATCCAGGACAACGGCTCACAGATCGTCATTCAGACGGGTGTGATCGAGGTGGTGGTTCAGAAAAGCACTTATGCCCTTGCCGTTTACCGCCAGGGTCAACTGATCCATCAGGACACCTCCAGTTACAACCTCGTGTACACCGGGGAATGTGTGGCGAACTTCAAGGTGTATCCTGCCAACGCCCAGTACTTTGGGTTTGGAGAGAAAGCTGGAAACCAGCTTGCCAAAAACGAATTCACCATGACCTTCTTCAACTTCGACAACTTCACTTACGCCACCAGCCCCCTTCCTGAGGGGGAGCAGCAGGGACCCCTCAATCCCAGTGAAGCCCTGTACAACTCGGTGCCCCTGCTCATTGAAGTGAATCCCAATCCCACAGGTGCCTTTCAGGGGAATCCTTATGCTTACGGGATTTTCTTTGACAATGTGTCCCAGTCCTACATCAACATCGGGGCCAGCGATTACTCCAGCATGTACGGTAAATATTACTTTGGTGCCCTGTTCGGAGACCTGAATTACTACTTCATGGCTGGCTCTGTGGCCGCAGACATCGTGCAGCAATACACCCAGCTGACGGGCAGGGCCCCGATGCCTCCCAAATATGTGTTTGGGTATCACCAGGGTTGTTACGGTTATTACGACCAATACCATGTGATGGCTGTGGCCAACGCTTATCGTGCTGCCCAGATTCCCTGTGATGGCATTCACATTGATGTGGATTTCCAGAACAACTACCGCACCTTCACCCATTCCAACCTGAAGTTTCCAGATGCCCAGGCCATGTTCTCTTACCTGTCTCTGATCGGTTTCAAGTGCAGCACCAACATCACTGCTCTGGTGGATGCCAACCCCTACGATGAAAATGGCAACACAGGCCCTGGCTCTGATCCCTATCCTGCGCTGGAAAGTGGACTGGCCGAGGGGACCTTCATCACCAATTCCCGGGCAGGACAGCCTGCAACCAGTGACCTCTTTGTCGGGAATGAAAACTACGGGGTCAACACTGGCATCAATCCCTATCCCGCGCAGCCTGATACGGGCAGTGATGTGCTGGGGTCCTATGGTTACTACCCTGATTTCGGTCGCCCAGAAGTGCAGGAATGGTGGGGCGAACAGTACCAGAACCTCTTTGACATTGGATTGCAGATGGTCTGGCAGGACATGACAGACCCGGCCCTCTCTCCTGGAGTGGACAACCCTGCAACCTACAAGACCTTCCCTGGAGACCTGATGGTCACTTCCTTCGGGGAGCAGATTCCCAGTGCCAAAGTGCACAATGCCTATGCCCTGCTGCTCAGTCAGGCCACTTTTGAGGGCCTTGCAAAGATCCGTCCTGAGATGCGCAACTTCATCATCGCCCGGGGAGGGTACGCCGGAATCCAGCGGTATGCCGGGCTCTGGACCGGAGACTCTGCATCCAGCTGGGAATTCCTGCAGATCAATGTGCCAGAGGTCCTCAACATGGGCCTCTCTGGCATTCCGATTGCAGGTTGTGACATTGGGGGATTTGCCAATGGACCGGCTTCAGAAGGGGATTTTTACGTGACCGATGGTCGTGCCTATGGCCAGATCACCAATTATGAGCTCTACACCCGCTGGATGACCCTCGGTGCATTCCTGCCCTGGTACAGAAACCACTACGATGGCTACTCCAAGGGTTTTCAGGAACCCTACAACTATGGGGAGCCCGTGCCCTCCAACTGCCGCAAGTACATCGAGATGCGTTACCATTTGATGCAGCTCTTCTATGACGCCATGTACGAATGCACCCAGACTGGCATGCCCATTGCACGGGCCATGCTGCTGACCGACCCCCAGGACCCGAACGTGTACAGCCACCTGAATGACCAGTTCTTTTTGGGCCAGGACCTGCTGATTGCCCCCATCCTCTTCCAGGCGGAAACAGCAAATCCGCCCATCAGCCCGACCCGTCCCATTTATCTCCCTGCTGGATGGGACTGGTACCCCTACCAGAACAACGAAAACCCCCTGCCAGCACCTGCAGCAGGAGGACAGACCATCCAGTATTACGCCCCTCTGGAGCAGGTCATGAACATCCTGCCCATTTACGTGCGTGCTGGAGCAATCCTCCCGAGCCGTCAGGTGGAGCAGTGGGTGGGGCAACTGGACATCAACCCCCTCACCCTGAGCATCTACCCTGGTCCTGACCGCACCTACAACCTGTACCTTGATGATGGCCTCACCACCGGGTACCAGACCGAGCAGGCCTACCGCCTGACCGAGAGCAGCACCCAGAGTTCAGGCAACCAGAAGACCGTGAATGTGGTCCGCACCCATGACAACTACACCCCGAATGAGCCTTACTTCTTTGTGGCCCTGCTGAGCACCGGCCATCCCCAGTCGGTCACGGTGAACGGGCAGGCCCTGAGCAACCTCACCACAGGCAACAACGATCAGGCTGGTGCAGATGCTCTGGCCGCTTCTAAAGTAAATGCGTATTATTTCAATTCCAGTCTGCAGTCCACTTTTATCAAGGTGTATGACAGCAGCGCAAACCTGCAGGTTGTGGCCACCTTCTGAATTCGATCCACTGAAAAAAGACCCGGTTTGCCGGGTCTTTTTTTACCATTCAGCGGTCTGGCAGGTAGAAACTCAGGCTGAAGACCAGAGCAACCCCTAGGAGGGCAAGGGTTGCTGCCCAGCCCAGGGCTCCATCTTTGCGTCTGAAAGCCAGGATGGCAACCACCAGTGCTGCAACCAGGGGAACAAGCATCAAGTAGAAAGTGCTGTACAGGCTGAATCGGGGGAAAACAACCCCAACAACCAAAACGGCAAGGCCAATGCCGTAAGCAATGGGGAAATACTTGTCAGGAAGAATGTCTTTTTTGTTCACGGGTTGACCTGCCCATCTTGAAAGAAGGTGTTGGAGGTTTGTTTATTGATCGGGAGCGGCAATGGTCCAGTCGCTTGAGCGGATCTGAATGTTGGGGATCTGTTTCCCTCCTGTGAGTTGTTTCACACGGTATCCCACCCAGGAACCCAGCCCCAGTACACTCAGTTGGCCTTCTGGGTTCAGGGCAGAGCGCTGTCCACGCAGGGCTTCCAGAATGGCTTTGGTGAATGCGCCATTGCCCCAACTGGCATCTTCATAAGCAAAAGATTCTCCACCAGTTGCTGCCAGAATGGCTTTTTTAACATCAACACTGGAATGGGTTGAAGGGATGGCGGCTTCACTCACCTGCAATGCACGAACCAGACCGTCCACCCGGCTGTCTGAGACTGCGCGCACCCCGTTGATGCCTCCGGCCCGGCAGGTGTCGAGCATCAAGATGGCATTTGCGTTGACAGATCCATAGAAAGCCACCAGTTCATCCTGGGGTAGGCCGGTGCGTCTGAGGCTCTGTGGATTGGTGTCATGGGCGATCACATAATAACGTCCTTCCTGGGTTTCACCATGACCTGAGAAGAAGGTGATCACCGTGTCCTCTGGCCGGGCCCTTCTGCGGATGCGGTCCATGGCATCAATGATCTGGTCCAGGGTCGCTTCTTCATTGATCAGCACTGTGGTGTCCACGTCATAATAGAATTTGCTGCGTTGAGCTTCAAATTCTTTCGCCAGATCCTGAACATCTTTTACCGAATATTTCAGAAAGCGGTCTGCAGGCAAGAACTGATAGGTGTTGACGCCAATGCCCAGAAAAAACAATTTGCCACTGGGCTTTTCTGGGGCTGCCCGCTCGGCAGGTGCCGTTTGTTTTTTGACAGGTTTTTGCAAGAGCACTGTGGCAGGTGAGCTCTCCTGCCCATCTTTTGTCATGGCCATGACAGAGATTTCTATGTTCTCACTGCTGTCTGTGTTTGAGAGTGGAAGATCCAGTTGAACCACATTGGGATTGCTGGCGCTCACACCAATGCTTCGGGTGTTCGACTCGACTTTCTGGCCGTTGATGGTCACCTGAAGTGAAACATCAGAAGCCTTGAGGTTCAGCATCAACCAGAGGTCAATGCTTGGGCTGTTCACCTGAGCATTGCGTAGAGGGGACAGGATGGTCACTTCGGGTTTGATGGTCTTGGTCACCTGAGGGCTCAGCCAGGTTCTCAGGGTTCCATCTGCGCTGCCTGCGGCCAATTGGGTTTCATCCTGAGAAAGCTGCATGGAAAAAATGCGGTCTGTGTTGCCCAGCAGACTGGACATCAGCTGGCCGGTTTCAGTCCGCCAAAAGAGGATGCGCTGATCCCCCGATGCAGTGATCAGGGTCTGGTCTCCTGAAGCAAATTGGACAGAGGCCACAAAACCCGTATGACCCTGCAGTGTTTTGAGCAACTTTCCATCCGGGAAACTCCAGAGGCGCACAGTTTGATCTGCACTTCCTGTGGCCAGATACCGTTGGTTTTTGGAAAGGTCAATGGCCTGAACAGTGCTGGTGTGTCCTTCCAGGGTGCCCAGCAGCTTCCCTGTTTGGACCTCCCAGATGCGAATGGTTTTGTCTGCTGAGCCCGAAACCAGAAACTTGCCATCTCCAGAGAAATCCAATGCATAAATCCCACTGGTGTGCCCCACCAATAGCCTGATCAAACGCGCTGTCTGGGTGTCCCACAACTGAACACTTGCCTCTCCAGTTCCAACCGCGAGGATTTTTCCATCTGGACTGTAAGTCAGGCTGTGGACTGCCTCCCTTGAGGGCTGAAAACTTGCAATGGTGCGTCGGGTTGTCACATCCCACAGGCGCACTGTCTGATCCCACGAACCTGATGCAAGCTGTTGACCATCCGGACTGAAATTGAGGGCTGAAATGGCCTGGGTGTGCCCTTCCAGGGTGTTGAGCACTGCGCCTGTTCTGGTGTTCCACAAAATCACCTTGGATTCACGGTGGCCCGAAGCCAGAACGGTTCCATCTGGACTGAAGGCTACAGCCCGGATGTGACCCGTATGGTTGGAGAGGGTCGCCTCTTTTTCTCCATTTTCCATGTTCCAGACCCGAATGAAACTGTCATCAGATCCAGCAAACACCTGTTTGCCATCTGCAGAAAACCTCACAGTGGTCACCACTCCAGTCAGGTTGCTCCAGAGGTGTTTTTCTTTGCCCTGTTCCAGATCCCAGATCCGAACCGTGTTGTCCCGGCCTCCTGAAGCCAGCCATCTGCCATCCGGACTGAATTTCAGGGCAAACACCCGATTGGTGTGCCCCGTCAGAACCTTCAGAACCTGACCGGTTTTGACATCCCACAATCGAATGGTTCGATCACCAGAAGCGGAGGCCAACACACCTGAATGCTCCTCCAGACTCAGTTCATTGATGTTGTCCGTGTGCCCCTGCAGAATGTGTACGGTTTTTCCAGTTTTCACGTCCCAGATGCGGATGGTTTTGTCGTTTCCACCCGAGTAAAGCTCAGTGCTGTTTGCACTGAACTGCAGGCCCTGAATGGCTCCGGCATGTCCCGCAAGGACATGCACCAGTTGCCCGGTTGTGGCATCCCAGACCCGCACACTCTGGTCTGCTGATCCTGAGGCCAGCCACCTCCCATCAGGACTGAAGGCCAGGGCATAAACAGCATCGGTGTGCCCTTTCAATTTGAGCGTGGGCTTGCCAGTTTCCAGGTTCCAGAGTTGCACCTCAGGGAGCTGTGTGCCAGCTGCCAGGACTTTGGCATCAGGACTGAATTTCACATCATAAGTCAGGGAGGCAGGGTCAAATCTGAGGGTTTCCTGATGGTGCAAAAGATCATAAACCACGATGTAACGGCCGCCACCTGAAGCCATCCAGCGTCCAGACCGGCTGATGTCCATGGTCAGAAGCTGTCCAGAACCCAGCACATGTTCGGGACTGTACTCCTGAGCATGTGCTGGAAAAAAAGAGAGGGTCATTGTCATCAGCAATGACATCAAAAGACCCCGCAGCAACTGCGGGAGTCTCCGGGGAATCGTATGTGCCAATTGAGCTCCCTGTCTTTGGGGACTTTGCCTGCCATGTGTCCATTGATGCATGTTTGACCTCTCAATTCTCATTGTAGAAATTTTTAGGATGACATGGCTTGACCACACCACAGATGTTGCACCATTTACAGCCAATACTTGAAAATCAGATTCCCGGCGGTGTACAGCAACAGCACAGAAAAGAAGAGTTTGAGTTGCTGTGCTGGAATGCGCTGCTGCAGACTGGCCCCCAGTCTGGCCCCCACCAGAATGCCCAGGGCAATGGCACAGGCAACCCTGGCATCCAGCAGTCCTGCGGCCTGATAAACCAGAGCATTCCCGGTGGCGGTGATGCCCATGATGAAGGTGCTGGTGGCAATGGCTTCACGGATGGGGAGGCCCAGCATCAGGTTCATCACGGGAACCTGCACCGTGCCCCCTCCAATGCCCAGCAGGCCGGCCATGATGCCTGCGAAACCCATGGCCGGAACCACAAAAGGACTGGCTTTGTCCCGTCCTGTCTCCATGCGCTTCATGCCCCTGAGCAGGGTATAGGCACTGTAGAGCAGAAGGACAGCAAAAACCAGGGCCACATAAGCTGCAGGAAGCACAAGCCCCAGCAGGCTTCCGACGGCCCCTCCAACAACGGTATAGGGCGACAGGAGGTACCCTGTCCTGAGCTGAATCAGGTTGCGCTTGAGGTACCCTGCAGTGGAGGCGATTCCGACGGCCAGCACACCAATCTGGCTGATCGCGACCGCCTCCTGAATTTTCAGGTCATGTCCAAAATGGGGGGCAATGAATTCCAGGGCTGGAACCACCACCACCCCTCCGCCCAATCCCAGAATTGCACCCAGCACACCTGCCAGCAAACCAATGATGATGCCTGCAATGATCACGTTCAGTATCCTACAGTCTGACCATCGGTGCGACCGTCACTTCCGCCCACAAACACACCTGTTTCGGGATCTCGCCAGATGATCTGTCCGCGACCGAACGCAGAATAATCGGGAACCAGAGTGACCTGATGTCCCATGTCCTGCAAAGCCTGGGCCACATGGCGGGGCATGTGGGCCTCAAGCTGGACGTTCAGGCCAGAAGTCCACTGCCACCTGGGGGCATCCAGGGCCACCTGGGGATTCATGTGGTGATCAATGGTGTTGAGGACCATCTGCAGGTGCCCCTGAGGCTGCATGAACCCTCCCATCACCCCAAAAGGACCCACAGGAATCCCGTCCCGGGTCAGGAAGCCCGGAATGATGGTGTGATAGGGCCGTTTGCGGGGCTTCAGTTCATTGGGATGCCCGGCGATCAGGTTGAAGTTGTGGCCCCGATTGTGCAGGGCAATTCCGGTGTTGGGCACCACCACACCACTGCCGAACCCCATGTAGTTGCTCTGAATGAACGAGACCATGTTGCCCTCGCTGTCTGCAGTGCAGAGGTAAACCGTTCCATGAGAAGCAGGATCTGCAGGTTCGGGGATTCTTGCCGTGGAGGAGATCAGGCTCCTGCGCTCTGCTGCATGGGCGTCCGAGAGAAGGTTCTGCACCGGGACCTCCACGTGCTCCATGTCGCCCACAAACCTGAAAGCATCAGCAAAAGCCAGTTTCATGGCCTCGATCTGCAGGTGCAGCCCTTCAGGATCTTCCCGATTGCTGGGCAGGTCAAAGCCTTTCAGGATGTTCAGGGCCTCCAGAGCCACAATCCCCTGACCGTTGGGTGGAATCTCCCACACCTGATGCCCTTTGTACTCCACCGAGATGGGTTCCACCCACTGGCTCTTGTGCAGTGCGAGGTCTTCAAGGCGCAAAAATCCCCCTGTGTCCTTGGCAAAGTGGTCCATCCGTTTGGCAAGGTCTCCAGAATAAAACTCTTCGCTGTGGCTGCGGGCAATGGCCTCCAGGGTGCGGGCGTGGGCTTCACTCTGCCAGACCTGACCTGCCTGAGGAATAAAGCCTTCAGGAGTGAACGTGTCCCTCCAGCTTCGGAATTCCTCCCCTGACTGCGCCGCATAAGCCCGAATGGCCCTGCGCCAGTTGTGGGCCAGCACAGGGCTCAGGGGGTAACCTGATCTGGCGTAATGAATCGCTGGAGCAAGCACCTGATGAAAGGGAAGGCGACCAAAGCGTTCATGCAGGTCAGCCCAGGCTCTGGGGGCACCAGGAACCGTGACCGGAACCCAGCCCTTGGAGGGCAACTCTGAAATGCCCATGCCCTGCAAAGCGTCCCTGGAGAGCAGGCGAGGAGCCCGTCCTGAGCCGTTCAGGCCGTGCAATTTGCCCTGTGTCCAGACCAGGGCAAAAGCGTCCCCTCCAATCCCATTGCTGGTGGGCTCCACAACGGTCAGGGCAGCGGCGACTGCCAGAGCAGCATCAATGGCATTGCCCCCCTCTCGCAGGATGTGCAGCCCGGCCTGTGCAGCAAGAGGCTGAGAGGTGGCAACCATGCCCTGACGGGCATAAATGGGCTGCCTGAAGGGTGAATAAGGATTCAGCATGCCTGACTTTAACATGAGCCATCAGCAGTCAGCGATCCGCCCTCAGCAAGACATCAACTGCACTGGAAAGACAGTCATGGGGCAGAAAGAGATCGGAGGAGCGCGATGGGGTAAATTGTGGGGCATGAAACCCACAATCATCATCACAGGGGCCACAGGTGGTATTGGTCTGGAAGTTGCACACCTCCTCAGAGACGCCGACCTGATTCTGCTGGGTAGAAACCCCCAGAAACTGGCCCAGTTGCAGCAGGAATTCCCGGATGCCACGACTGCAGCTGTCTCCCTCACCAATGAGGATGCCGTTACAACCCTTTTGCAGCCCCTTGCTCGGATGGATGCCATCATTCACTGTGCAGGAGAGGTGGTGCTGGGCAGCATTGCAGAGAGCAAAACTGAAGACTGGGAAAGCATGTTCCAGAGCAACGTTCTCACCAGCCTGGTCCTGACCCGGCAGGCCCTGCCCCTCCTCAGGGCATCCAGAGGCAAGGTGATCTTTGTGAATTCTGGTGCCGGACTCCGTGCGAATGCCAGCTGGGGTGGTTATGCTGCCAGCAAATTCGCACTCAAAGCCCTGGCAGATGCCCTGAGGCAGGAAGAGTCCTCCATTTCGGTGACCACCATCTATCCGGGCAGAACGGCCACCGACATGCAGAAACAGGTGCGCAGCATGGAACAGGCTTCTTATGATGCAGAAAAGTATGTGCGGGCCGCTGATGTGGCTGCTGCCATCAAACTGGTGCTGGACATGCAGCATCCCAGTGTCATTGAGGAACTCTCCATCCGGCCTGCATCCTCCTGACCCTGGAAGGTGATTTGCCCCTATTTCTTGTCCATCGAACTTCCTATACTGCGGTCACGATGCTTGATTCGCTGGGCCGTCCCCTCCGGGACCTGAGAATTTCGGTGACCGACCGTTGCAACATGCGCTGTGCGTACTGCATGCCCAGAGAAATCTTTGGGCCAGATTATGCCTTCCTGCCCCAATCCGAACTCCTCAGCTTTGATGAGATCGAGCGGGTGGCCCGGATTTTTGTGCAGATGGGGGTCAGCAAACTGCGCATTACGGGAGGTGAACCCCTGGTTCGCAAGGGCCTCCCTGACCTCATTGCCCGCCTGTCGAGTCTTGATGGAGTCGAGGACATTGCTTTGACCACCAACGGTCTTCTGCTGCCTCAACTCGCCCAACCCCTGAAGGAAGCAGGCCTGAGGCGGGTCACCATCAGTCTGGACGCCCTGGACGATGCCACGTTTGGACGCATGAACGGTCTGGGCATCAAGGTGGAGCGTGTCCTCAGGGGCATTGATGCAGCTCATGAGGCCGGGTTTGAACTCATCAAAATCAACTCGGTGATCAAGAAGAGCGAAAACGCGCATGCCGTGATGGACCTCGCAGAACACTTCAGGGGCACCCCCCACACCCTCAGGTTCATCGAGTTCATGGACGTGGGCAACCACAACCAGTGGGACATGAAAGATGTGCTTCCCAGCCGTGAAATCCTGGCGATGATTCAGGCAAACCACCCTCTGGAGCCTGTCAACCCCAATTACAAAGGCGAGGTGGCCAGACGCTACAGGTATCTGGATGGTCAGGGCGAAATTGGATTCATCAGCAGTGTCACCGATGCTTTCTGTGGCACCTGCTCCCGGGCCAGAATCTCCAGTGATGGGCAGATTTACACCTGCCTCTTTGGCACCTTCGGGTATGATCTTCGTGCACCCCTCAGGGCAGGGGAGACAGACGAACAACTGCTGGACCGGGTTGCAAAATTGTGGTCCCTGAGAACAGACCGCTATTCCGAAGAGCGGGCCGTGCGGCCCAGAGACAACAAAATCGAAATGTCCCGCATCGGGGGGTGAGTTTCCACCGGAGGCCTGATTCTGGAGGTCAGGTCAGTCGGGAAAGCACAGCATCCATCATTCTGGGCAGGCCAAGACACAGTTCAAGGAGTGCCAGACCTCCCAGAAGAACAAACCAGAAATGCTCGGGTCTGCCGGTGGTCTTTTCCAGAAACATTGCAGCCAGGGAGATGTCCTGGTCTCCCTGTGGGGTTCGCAGCAGATACCTTCCGAGAATGTTGCGCAGGGTGTACAGGAACAGATCTGTGCGCAGCAAAAGAAACAGACTGATCCAGAATGTTGCCATCCAGGATGTTTTTTCACCTGAAAACACCTGGGTTCCCAGCAACATCACTTCTGCGCAGAAGCGTGTTCCCAGAACCCCTGCCATTGAAATCCAGATGTTCTGCCGGTCTGAAAACAGGTGCAAAGGGGCATCTGTGACAGCCAGGGTCACTTTCCCATCTTTGATCTGCACCAGATGGAAGCGTGCATGACGGTATCCACAAATTCGGGCAGCAATGACATGGCCCATTTCGTGAATGCACACAAAGACAATCAATGCAGCAAAAAATTGCAAAACATGAGACAGCATCCCTTCAGCATAGGGAAGAAGTCAAGCTTTGAGAATCCTTGGCAGCCAGTGCTCCAGATGGTCCATTCTGAGGTTCAGAATGCGGGTGGCGGGTGCAGGGTCTCCGGTGTTTCCCGCTTTGAGCATCAGGTACTGGTCACGGGTGATGGGTGGGTTCGGGAGCACCTGCATCATGGGAACAGCCAGATCCATCAGGGGAAGGGGCACATGAAACATGGGTTTTCTGCGTTTCAGGGCATGCAACTCCAGGTTCAGCAGTTCCTGGAAGGTGTACTCTTTTGGCCCCACCAGTTGAAGCGTCTGTTGCTCGGTGCGGGGATTGAGCAGGGCCTGGGTGAATGCTGCGGCCACATCTCCAATCCACACGGGCCTGAAAGGGAAATCTCCTTTTCCAATGACAGGAACCACAGGGGCAGCAGTGACAAGTTCCTTCAGCACATTTCCGAAAAAGTCATCTCCAGGTCCGAAAATCAGGCTCGGCTGGAAGATGGTGTAGGTCAATCCACTGTTTTTGACAAGCTCCTCGGCCTGCCCTTTGCTGTCAAAATATCTGCTTCGGTGTCCTGTCTGGGCACCCAGAGCGCTCATGTGAATGAAGCGGGCCTGCAGCTCTTTTGCTGCCTTCAGCACATTGGCTGTACCCTCCACATGCACCTTTTGAAAGGTCTGGTTGCGTGTTTCACGGATGATCCCCACCAGATGGATGATGGCTTCGGGTTCTGCGGCAGTGATGGCTTTGAGGGTTTCGTCTGCTGATGTCACATCCAGCTTCAGGCCCTTGAGCCCCGGGGGTGCTTCTCCAGACCTTGATGCAGCGATCACCTCATGGCCTGCCTGCTGGACTTCTTTCATCAGGGCAGACCCCACGAAACCGCTGGCTCCGGTGATCAGGACTTTCATTGCACTTCCTGAACCATGGGGGGGCGGGCCATGACCTTCATGACATCCAGATTCTTAAGGGTGATCTGGCGGTATCCCGTCTCAATCAGGCCTTCCTGTTTCAGGTCCATGATGATCTTGGAGACACTTTCACGGGTGCTGGAGGTCCCTTCTGCAATCAGTTCGTGGGTGCACCGGAGGTACAGGTCGTTGTCCTCGTTCTCTCCTCCGAGGGGGGTGTCCACCAGTTCCAGCAGGTACCGGATCACCCGTTCGCGCAGGTCACCAATCTGCAGATGGTACTCATGCAGCATGGCCCGCCGCAGCTGGTCGCTGAAAGACACCGCCACCTGCCGCATCAGGTGTTCGCTCAGTTCATCGATCTGAAAGGAGGTGATGGTGCTGCGGGTCAGGGCTTCCACGCTGTGCTGATAAGGTTTGGCTTCCAGAATCTCTTCCCCAAAGAAATCTCCTGGCAGGATGTGACGGACGGTGATGGGTCTGCCTCTGGTGGTCACCTTGACGACCCTCAGGAGCCCTGTTTCACAACGGTAGAACAGCTTTGAAGGCTCGCCATCCCTGTACAGCACCTGACCTCTTTTTAAACGGGCTTTTTCGCTCATACTCCACCTTCCAGTATCTGAACCATCTGCTCGACAGCCTGCAATGTGTCTGCGCCTAGATACGTGCCTCCAAACTCTTCTGCCAGTGCTGGTTCTGCGTTCAGCAAAGCTCCTCCCATGATCACTGGTATGTCCAGCTGCTTGAGTTCTTCTGCATGCCTTCTGAGGAGCTGGGTGTCTGCAGCGAGCCCCAGACTGAGCAGGATGGCATGCCCTGAGTGTGCGTGGGTGTAACGGATCAGGTCGTCCAGAGGGGTGTTGGCACCGATGTAATGCACCTGCACGCCCCTTTTTCGAAGCAGGACGCTGATCATCAGGGGACCAATTTCGTGGTATTCCCCTGGGGCACAGGCCACCATCACTTTGGGTCCTTCTAGAGGTTGACCCAGCAGGTCCAGCAAAATCTGAATGCGCCCTCTCAGGAATGCAGTGGCCTGATGTTCTTCGGCAACGGTGATGTGGCCCTGTGCCCACATTTCGCCCATGTAGGTCAGGGTGGGTTCGATGACCTTGAGAAGCACCTCTTCCACAGTGAAAGAGATGGAGGCGTAATTGATCAGCTGGGAAGCCCGGTTCTGGTCGGATTTCAGGCAGGCTTCCACCAGATCTTGAACAACCTTTGTGTGCTCATTGTCAGGGGACTGGGGGGTGCCAGGGTCCTGCTTTTGTTTCAGCAGTTCCACGGCACGGCTGACGGTGACACCATTTTCGATGTGTGCCTGAATAAACTGGATGCATTCCAGATCATTCTGGCTGTACAGGCGGTAGCCGTTCGCAGCGCGGCTCGGATTGGGGATGCCATAGCGCCTCTCCCACTGCCTGAGGGTGTTGGCAGCAATCCCGGTGCGCTCCTCAACCTCGGAAGCAGTATACAGTGGGGTGGTTTTATTCATGATGGTTCAGAGCCTCGCTTTGTATATTCTTTGTACAAGGTTATTGTACACGTTTCGGTGACTTAGCACACAAGACGGAGGCTGGTGTAGTGTGTTTATTTATCTGGCACAGCTGCCAAGGATTATTTGGCAAACCTGGGCAACTGGAATCACCGGAACTGAGCGGAACCAGACGAAAGGACCCCGTCAGGCAAGAGTCCAGGACGGGGTTTTTCTTTTAACAAATTTCGGTTAAGCGGATCTCTGGTGAAATTGGCGGAATGAATTCCAGTTTGGGGTCATGCGTGGCAGGCGACAACAATTATTTGTCAAAACTTCTTTCACGATAAGCGACTCGATGAGGGTGAAACCAGAGTTTGCTTGACCTTTAACTGGCAGACTGGATGTCTCTGACCACCCGGACCACTGAGCCCACGATTTCTGCCACACGGTCAGCTGGGATCATGGCAAAGGTGGGGTCCACATATTCTGGGTTGGTGCTGGTGAGGTACTGGGGCTTGCCTGCAGGGTCCAGGATCAGGCGTTTGCAGACGTGGCCGTCACCTTCCAGCCGGGCCACCACGGTGCCGCCAGTGACGCCCCTGTCCAGGGTGTTGACCAGCACCAGGTCGCCATCAAAAATCGGGTTTCTTCCACCCTCCATAGAGTTTCCGAAAACCCGAAAAGCGACCAAATTTTTTCCTCTGGCAAACGATTCTTCTACCAAAATACTTTCTTCAAGTTGATCAGATCTGTCTGGTCCAGCTCCAACCTGCCCGACAACAGGGATGCGTGGCGATGCAGCCAGGACAGGGACCTTTGTGACAGCTGGGTGTTCCTCTAAGATTTCGGCCCCGTAGGCTGTGGGATCAAGCTCGTACAAAAGCACATGCGTGGGCACTTCTAGGGCTGTTGCGAGTTTGATCAGTGTTTCGATGCTGGGCTTTACCTGGGCACCTGTAACTGACGTCCTGCCCTGGACCAGAGCATAAACCGTGGTGCGGCCCAGGCCGAAATGATCCGCGAATTCTTCAAGCCGTTTCATTCCCAGTTTTTTCATGCGTTCGGCTATTCGCTCGTTGAAAGGACCGTTCAGAGCGGCAGTTTTTGGTCGTGGCATAAACATTTCCTCCGTTGATTTCTCTCAAATGTGAGTGTATAATACTCTCATATGTGAGTATAGGAGGTGATGGATTACTGGGGATCACAGTCGTCCGAGTTTGCTGGTCGAGAAAATTTCGTTTTAGGCGAGATTTTTATAGAAAGGGAAGTGATAAGGTGTTGGCAGAAAAAATCACCAAGAAATTGCAGGAACTGAAGTGGACCCAGGCTGATCTGGTCAGAAAAACTGGATTGGCCTCTTCGCATGTTTCCTACCTCTGTAGCGGAGAACGTGGTTCCAGAGTCAGTCTGGAAACCCTCAAGAAGCTGAGCACAGCTTTTAACGTGCCACTCGATTTTTTTTCGGATGAAAACTCGCATTTGGGAGAAATGACGACCAGCAGTGCTGGATAGTTTCTCGCCTTGGTGTACTGGAGACCGTCATGCCCATCTATAGCCAAACCAGAAAAACTCAGCTGTACACGGTTGAAGAGTGTGCTGCAATTGTGCAGAAGTCCAAAGTGACGATCAAGCGCAAAATGACCGACTCAAGTGTGTACGTTGAGTATCACTTTGTTCGTGCTGCACGAGGGGCTGTCAAAACAGCATTCATCGACATTTTGACTCTGGGTTTTCAGTTCAGTGCAAATGCCCTGAATGATACCCCGCAAAACAGCGGAGTATCATCGCGGAGTATCACCGAATCCGCGCAGGATCAAAGTGCTTCAAGCAGCACTAGAACAGAGATTTCTCATGTTGCGGGTATGGATATATCCAAAAGCGGAGTATCAGCCCAAATGATACCCCGCTTGGTCTTTCCTGATACTCCGCAGGTTTCTGATCTGACTGGAGCCCAGGAATGGTTTGCCCTACTGCAACCTGCCCTCAGAGCCTCAAAGTGGAAGCGGGCCGAACTGGTCAAGGCCATTGCCCAGCAAAAAGGCTGCAGCCCCCGCAGCATCTACCGAAAACTGGAAGCCCTGGAAAGCAGCCAGAACGGACTGTCTGCCCTAGCAAAAAAGCCCCGTGCAGACAAAGGCCATTTTCGCATAGCTCAGGAAGCCTTCGAGGTGATTCAGGCCGCATTCCTCAGCAACACCCCAAACACCAGTGTTCGCTACATTCACAGGACCCTGGTGAGGGCAGTCCCACAGGTCATGACCTACAAGACTGCCTCTGGGAAAGATAAGGTCATCACTGTTGAGATGTGCAGGCGTGTCAAAAACGCCATGCTGCAAGACCCCGTGATGCGCCTGGCGTTCTATGACACCACTGAACGCAAGGAATTCATGCGGACCTACAACGGGAAAGTCACAGCCCACCATGCAAACCACATGTGGCAGATGGACATGACCCGCTGTGATGTGGAAGTTGTTGACC
This sequence comes from Deinococcus cellulosilyticus NBRC 106333 = KACC 11606, assembly GCF_007990775.1. NCBI lineage: Bacteria > Thermotogati > Deinococcota > Deinococci > Deinococcales > Deinococcaceae > Deinococcus > Deinococcus cellulosilyticus. The sequence goes on from NZ_BJXB01000024.1 coordinate 76,656, forward strand.
CTGAAACCCTCCGGTTTTTGCGTCTCCGGGTGCATGCCATCATCGACGTTTACAGCGGCGTGATCCCTGGAATTGCCTTCTCAGAGGATGAGGACCAGACCCAGACCGACCTTGCGTTTTTGCGTGCCATCCTGCCCAAACAGGGACCGTATGCAGACAAGTACCCGATTTTTGGTGTGCCTGAAATCATGTACTGGGACAACGGAAAGACCTACAGGTCTGACCACATCGAGCGCATTCTGAAAGGGCTGAATGTGCAGTCCATTCACAGCAAGCCCCGTGTGAGTCACACCCGTGGAGCCATTGAACGCTTCTGGGGAACAGAGCACGGCTTTGAGAGGACTTTGCCTGCCTACGTGGGTGAAAACGCCAAAGACCGTGACTCTGAGGAACTTCGGAACCTCCGCAAAGCAACCCTCAAATGGCTGGAAACAGGCAAGGACCCTGGCTTTGGCAAACGGCACCTGACCATTGATGAGTTCAAGAACATCATGCTGGCCTGGATCATCACCGAATACCACCAGTGGGTGGTCGATGGCAAGACCAGACTCCAGCACTTTCTTGAGACTGTGCCTGCCAAAACCCAACTGCTGTTTGACCCCACTGAATTGTTCCTGTTGTTTGCCAGACGGAAAGAACGCACGGTCACCCCAGATGGTGGTGTGAAGCTGGACAACAAAATCTGGAAGATCCCTTCTGGTGTCCTGGCTCCATACAGCGGCCTGAAAGTGCTGGTGCTTGAAGACCAGTTCGCAATGGGTGACGTGCGGGTGATTGCCCGTCAGGAACGCAATGGACAGTTGACCATCCTGGGTGAAGCCGTGCCTGCTCCAGACATCGCCAACAGCATCGCGTCTGGAGAGCAACGCAGGGCAGAAAAAGCCCAGAACACTGCTGCCGTGAACAGCCTGAAAGAAGTGCAGGAGCGTCTGGCCCACCCGGATCTGATCGTTGCAAGACAGATCGTCAAGGAACTGGACATTGCCCCCACCCCTGCCCAGCTGCCTGCCACCCCAGCACAACTGGCTGCTGTGAACCCTCCCAAAACCGACCTGGGCGAATTTGGAAACTTCCTGAAGCCCTCAGACACCACTGACATTGACGCCTTCATGAGCGAAATCAACCTGTCAGAGAGGAAAAAACCATGACTGAAACCACCCTCAGCGACTTTCAAGCCAACCTCAGTCAGCGGCTTTCTCTGGAGCACATTGACATCCAGGGCAAAGGGCTTCCAGAGGGCTTCAAGCTGAATTCCACCTTCAAGGCCATCATCAAGCACCTGGAATACGCGTGGCGTGTGCAGGCAGCCCTGGCCCTGGTGACCGGGGCACACGGGGCAGGGAAGAGCACAGCCATCCGCTACTTTGCCCGTCAACAAGGTGTTCTTTACTGGGAATGCCCACCCAAATATCAGGCCAAACACATCCTGGCTGACCTTGCTTCAGAACTGGGCATCTCCACAGGGCACAGCTTCCGCATGCAGACCAGTGTCGTGGTGGCCCAGCTGCAGAGTGACCCCAAACTGGTGATCCTGGATGAAGCCCAGCGGATGGACTATGACGCCATCGACCAGCTGAAGTATCTGGCAGACAACTCTGGAAGCACCTTTGTGATGGTTGCCAGTCCCAGCCTGGAGCAACGCATTGAGAGATGGCCCGACATCTCCAGTCGATGCAGCGTGAAGCTCCGCGTTTCTGCCATCAGCCTGGAAGAATTCATTCTGCTGTACGGGGTGGATGGGTTCACCACGGCCACCCTCAAAGAGATGCACAAGCAGACAGGCGGCATCTACCGGAAGATCACCAGTCTGTTGAAGCACCTGGGCGAAGCCATCCAGAGCACTCCTGGCATGACGGTGGGCAGTCTGACCCCTGCCCACATCCAGTTTGTTGCAGAGCAGGTGATGCTGTGACCGGACGCAGACGCCCAGGAGGAATGTCTAAGACCAGTCAGCGTTTCGCCAAGGTCACACAGCCTAATGGCACAGAGCTGACTGTGCCTCAGGCCAAGGATGTTGGCACCTTTATATATGTGGGGGATGGGGTTCAATATCCAAAATTCCCTACTGTAACGCTGTTACTTGATGGACACCATCTGACTGAAGGGACAATTTTCGAGTTGGAGGAAATGCGTCCAGGGCATGGAATGGGTGAGACCATTTCTGTGCAAGTGGCATATGTGCGTCTTCAGGTGTCTCTGTTCCCAGGGAAATATGGGCAGCTAAAGCGGCATATTTATTGCGATCCTGTCATTCCAAACGATGAAAAGAGTGATGCATTCGCTGAAACGTTTGGACTGGGTGATTCGCAATGACCCAGTTCTCTGGTGATCCCCTGGCCCGTGGTGCTGCAGCTGTGGACAGCGACATCCGGCGTTTTGCCCTGCAGCACCTGCTGACCAAAGGTTATGTGTCTGCAGCAGACATCCGGCGTGAATTTGTGGACCTTACTTCTTCCAGTGCCATGCACCAGTGCCGGGTGTTGGTGCGGCTTGGCATTGCCGAAGTGGACCCCACCCATGACCGGAAAGGCAATCCCAGACAGGTGAAGGGCAGGCTCTCTGAAGAGTTCGCCCTGAGGTTCACCCTCAAAGACAAATCCAGCCTGCAGGCACTTCACCAGTGGCTGTCCGGGCTGTTGGAGGTCTCCAATGGATAACCAACTTCGAGCCCGATGCACCCGCCTTCTGGAGATCCCTGAGCAGATTGAGGCGGTCAGAAGACTTCTCACCGCTCAGAGGGCAGAACTCCGCAAGGTCCGCCGCAAACTGGACCACCTTGAGGCTCAAATTCGCCTGCAGGTCCCTGCAGACCTGAAGAACGAAAAACAGCGGGATGCCTGGGTGCTGGTAGCGTGTGAGGCCGATCAGGACTGGAGCAAGGCCAAAGACCGGGAAGAATCCCTGCAGACCGCCATCGACAAGTACCTGGCAGAGCATGACGTGCTGGACCATGAGCGGAAAAGCCTGAGGGCTGTGCTGGAACGTGAATATGCGGACATCATCGAGACCGCACTGAATGACCGTGCCCTGGTGGAAGTGCTGTCCAGAAAGGGGGGGCTGGTCGGATGATCTTTGGCCCGAAAACCGTTGAAGAATTTGTGGCCCTGCACCCCTGGAAGTGCATGGTGCTCACCGATTACCTGGGTGCCTACAAGTGGAGGGCCATGCTGGTCCCCAACAAAGACAGAAACGAGTGGGGCAACATCCCAGTGGCTGTTGGTGGCAGTGCTGCACAGGCATTCAGCTCTCTCATGACCCTGCAGGTCAACGAAAAAGGTGAATTATGCGAATCTCTCTGATCCCCTCTGCCCCTGTTTCCTTCCGTCTGGCCCAGATCAGCAAAGCCCTCCGGCGTGCTGTGGACGTGACCCTGTTTCCTGCCCGTGCGGTGGTCCACAAGATCCGGCGTCCCCTGCAGTCCGTGCTGGTGGAAAAGGACCTGTTGAATCACATCCGCACCAAGAACCTAATGCCCAACGAACTCCGTGACGTAGCAGGGACCATGCGGAACCTTGGACATCTCCATCTGGCCCGAATGGTGGAAGACGAAGCGGACTGCAGGGCAGTGGCTCTGAAGATGGAGTTTCACCATCGCAGGGCAGAACTTCGCCAGTTCGGGCAGGACCTGCTGGATGGAGGTGTCGATCTGTGACCACCCTTCACCAGTTCCTGGTCGGGGTGATGGCCCCGGAACGTTTCATGACCTTCTTCGACACTGTGGCAGACCAGATGCCCCAGGTCGCGGAATCCTTCGCCAATGAATTCTGGGGGGAACTCGATCACCCACCCACCATGACCGTTCTGGTGATCGACACGGAAACAGGTTGCCATGAAACCTTCAAGGTGGATTGTGCTGGTTACCGTTTTGACGCTTTCGCTCCTGCAGCCAGGGATGTGGTGCGGGAGCTTGAAATGTGGGCTGTGTACCACCAGAAGCACCTGCTGGACACCGCTGAATTGTTCAACGTGCAGATGCTCAAGAGGGATCTGGCCTACCACATCGGCAGAAAGATCCAGTCTGTCCGGGACCCCAAATCTGTGGGGGTCCCCAGAGACCTCCTGGATGAAATCAAGCTGCTGGTTTCAGAGCTGCAGGACAGCCCTCACTTCTGCGAGTTGCACGGCCAGTTCTTCACTTTCGTCAAGTTCCAGCTTGACCAGCCCATCCCTGAGACCTGGAAGAGGGATGTGGTGCCATGAAGGAAACCTACCCCAAAAAGGGCAACAAGTTCGATCCTGAGCAGTACCAGCCGGACGTGCCCCCCATGACCCTGCAGCCTTTCACCCCTGGTCCCGCAGGAGAAGTCCGGGCAGTTGCCACCGCTGCAGACCTGCTGACCGTTGCGGCCCAGTGCGAAGCCATCCAGTTTGACTGGATCGGTCTGACGGGAGCCTACCTGGACTGGAAAAAACGCTCTGAAATCGGGGACTTCCGGTGGCATGCCAGAACCTCAGCGGGTCCCGTGCGGGGCGTGGACAAAGCCCCAGACATGGTGCACTTCAAAGGGCAGGAGTTCCGGCCCGACCTAGTGCCCGTCGCTGTCACGATCTTCCCGCATGCCATCCGGGATGGCAGCCTCAGCAAGTTCACGGACCTGCTGGTGACCAGAGGTGTCCGCTCTGTAGAGTGCATCGCCCCTGATCCGCTGAGCACCAAACGGGTTCTGAGGCTGCACACCCCCACCAAGATTTTCACCCTCACAGAAGACAAAAAGGAGGGCTCTGATGGAGCAGGAACGGAAAGCCCCGCTGTTTGAAGAACACCCCTTCATGTACTGCCTGTGGCACCTGGAGCACAACTACAGGACCTATCAAGCATTCCGTGAACTGGCAGACCGTTACCGCGAATTCAACCCCCACCGGATGCTTTCTGCAGACATGATCTGCCATGTGATCCGGTTTGAACTGGGCATGCGGAATGACGGTGACGCTTTCCACATCAGCAACAACCTGACCAGTTTTTACGCCCGTGTGTACCGCCTGGAACACCCAGAAGCCAACTTTGGACTTCGCCCCACCTGGATGAATCAACTCACCGATGACCAGTGGGACGAAGTTCGGGACGTGCTTCGCCGCATGAAGGAGCAGCATGAAAACCTCTGAGTTGAGACCGCTCGAAGTGGTTCGGCGTGTGGATGCCCTGAACATCATCCTGCACCGCATTCAGGCAAGCACCATCCACCCGGCTTTCTTTCATGCCCGTGGCCTACACGGGTTCATCCTGGCTGATCATGCTGGAGAAATCTGGTGGAACGATCCCTTCAGGGGCTTCATCCCCATGAGCCAGTCACACAAAACCCCACTGGGCACAGCTGGTTTCAAGAACCTCTTGAGGTTCATGTACTTCCATGCAGCCCACAATGTGCAGATCCAGCGGGTTCACTTTCCCACTGCAGACGAACTGGGGCTGAACAAAATCGAGTGGGAAGCAGTTCTGATGGCTGCTCAGGTGCATGGGCTGGTGTCCGCATGACTCAGAACACCGTCAAACCCATCCACACCACAGCTCCATCTGCTGCCACCATTCAGGCAATCCGCGAACGCTGGGCCAGGGCAACCCCTGGCCCCTGGGGTTGGTTCGGTCACGTCAGCAGAACCACCAAGCACACGGCCATACGCCTGTCCAGCAAAGCGAATGGCAACATTGTGATGGACTTCAAGCGGGTAGGCAAAACCAACGATGCCCAGCCCCGTTTTGGGAGGAATGACCTTCTGGTTGGTGCCAGAGAATTCGTGAAGTACGAGGTGGGCTATCGGCAACAGATTGATGCCATTGACCACCCGGATGCTCAGGCCATTGCCTGTGCTCCAGCAGACGTGCAGACCTTGCTGGAAGCCCTGGAAGTCTGCAGAAAAGCCTTTGAAGCCTTGCAGAATGCAGAAGACTTGAAGAACTCCATTGTGCGTGCAGAGGTGTATTTGTCTGCACCATTGGCTGAGATCTACGCCAAAAAAGCCGTTCAAGAAGCCCTCTTTGTTCTGGGTCTGGTGGAATCATGACCCTTCCTACAGAAATTCAGGCCATCAAAGACCGCTGGAGCAAGGCCACCAAAGGACCCTGGCAGTGGTCCGGGTATGTCTCCAGAGACAGCCTGAAGCAGACGGACATCAACCTCACGACCACCTGGGGCGGTAGACGGGTCGTGATGATGTTCGAGCGGGTGGGTTTCAGGGATGCCCAGCCGTGGTTTCAACCCCAGCCGGGTGATCTTGGTATGCAGCCTGGCAGGGACCTTGTGAAGCAAGATCCAGAGACTGGCAGTGGGCATATCAGTGGCATCAACCACCCGGACGCTGAGGCCATTGCTCACGCCCCGGAAGACGTGCGGATGCTCCTGCAGGAAGTGGACCGACTCAGGGCACAGGTGCCCAGCTGGACTCCCATCACCCAGCCACCTGCAGAGTCCGGCACCTATCTGGTGATCATGTCGGGTTTCCCGGTGGTCCTCTTCTACAACGCTGAAGAGGGCTTCTGGGATGACGATGAACAGACGGACGCCCTGGTCACCCACTGGATGCCCATCCTCCCAACACCGGAGGACGCATGAGCACCTTCCGTTTTGAAGAGGTCACCATCACCCTGGGTGGTGAGCAGATCCAGGTAATGGAAATCCACTATCACAGCACTCCGGGTGATCGGCCTGTCTGGAAAGGTAAGCGTGGCGTCTGGCAGGCATCTGGTGAGATTCGAGTCAATGCCATTGGTGAGTCTCTGGCCCTGGTGCTCTCCAGACAGGAACCCTGCCAGGTCCCTCAAAGCAGGGTCGAGATGGTCCGAAAAGCCAAGTTCATCCGGCGTGGGAACCGTGCCAGAAAACTACAGGTTTCCCGTGCCAGAAAGTGGGGTTGGAGATGAACTGGGATGATTTTGATTCCCTTCCACCCCATCAGAAAGCTCTGCTTGCTGAAACTGTCCCTGAAGTCAAAGCCCTGGCCCGGCGAGAGGAAAGGCGTGAAATCCTTCTTGCCAAGATCACACTCGCAAGCTTTGAGAAACCCAACATCCCTGCACACCTCACGGAAGGAAGGGCAACGGCTCAGAAAATTGCAGAGCTGGAGAGCCTTTACGAGTGGGTGGTTTCTGGGAATGACAGTTCAACCTGGAGGACCAAATGACCCAGACCAAAGAGCGTGCTGGTTGGACCAAGCTTCACCAGCGTGGGCAGTGGCATTACGTGCGGGGTTCCTGGACCCTGTGCGGTCTGGCAGCTGCTCACCCGGACCTGCTGGTGTTCTCCGACCTCACCCCCTCTGCTGATCCTTCTTTTGCAACCAAGTGCCTCACCTGTGAACGCAGGTTCAACAAGGCACAGAAGGAAGCGAAGTGAGATCAGCAAATCGTGCTTTTGAAGTGGTGGTAGAGGACCCCACCATCGAAGAGATCCAGATGTCCCGGCAACTTTTGAAGCAGCAAGAACAGCGGTTCTGGCACAGGGTTGTGTACGGGGACCCGCAACCGCCAGCCCCACCGAAACCACCCCACCCCAGGAAAGCCCTTTTTCGGCGTCGCAAGAAACGCAACCAGAACAGGAGAAAAAGACCATGACCGTGACCCCTGAACCCCGAATCCCCATCATCCGCGTAGACTACCAGGCAGGCCATTTCTTCAACACCATGACCGGGGAGATCCTGCAGGAGATCCCTGGGGCGGTGATGATCAACTTCCAGAAAAACTGGGTGCTGTGGCCTGAGTGGACAGGCAAGCCCACCATGCCCATGTGTGTGGCTGGCAGTGACAAGACCAGAGGCAACTGTGAAGAGTGCAGGCTCAGGCAGTGGCAAGGGGACACCCCTCCCCGCTGCAGTGAAGAACTCAGTGTGGTCCTGCAGACGGGCAACATGCTGGTGCTGCTGGTGTCCCGTCGCGGCATGTCCAGACCCCTGGAGCAGTGGATCGAGATGCAGAACATCATGGGCAACCCCCTGCACGGTCAGGAACTCACCCTCAGGCTCATCAAGGACTACCGCAACTCGAATGCTGAGCTGCACAGGATCGCTGTGCTTCCGGGCCGCTTCCTGACTAAAGAGGAGTGTGAGGGAAATGTGCGGGTCCGTTCTCAGGGATATCCCGTAGAACTGGGTCTAAAAACTGTGCAGGAACAGGCTCCCAGCGAAGTGTAAACCCATCGTTACAAGTTAGTGGAGATCTCCATTTGCTGAGCTGAACCTTAGGCTAGGATGAAATCACCAGCGGAGCTGGAATTCATGAAACCCCAAAGTTCAGTTCAGCATCTCCAGGAAGGGGCAACCAAACATGGCCGGGCTGGAATGCGATAAATGTCTACAACCGACCCGTGTGATCGACAACGGGAAAACGGAAACAGACGCGGACGGACGGGTGATCTATCGGAGATACCGAGTATGCGCCAATCCCACATGTCCGATGTTCAGAATCCGCAGGGAGTCCGTGGAGTTGTGGCTCCCAGACGAGGGGAATCCGTTCAGGGTGTCAGCCAGAGAACTGAACCTCGTCGAAGAACCCGAAGAAGATCCCTGGCAACCGTCTCTGTGGCAGACATCCTCAGCAAAGCAGGAGTCAACACAGACACCCCAGAACCCCAAAGAACCACCTCCAAAGCGGAAATGACCGGATACCCGTACCTTCTGGCCCAGAGCCTCAGGGACTGCCAGTGGAAGATCAGCCAGGTGCTGCTCACCAACACGATGGACTGCAAGAGCCCCGATCCAGACCGCACCCTGAAGGTTGCCAGGTGGACCATCACTGAACGGGACTTCATGCGAATCCTGCACAACATGCAGGCACAGGATGTCTCCAAGATCCGCGAATACCTCTGGTACGAAAAGAACAAATGGGATGCCGCCACCCAGAGCCATGTGAGCATCCAGCCGGACTGGTCGATGGCCGCAGCAGCATTTGAAGACCTCTGGGCATCCCTCAAGGCTTACGGCTGTCTGAAACGCATCAGAGACTGAGAACAAGGAAACCTCAAGCCACCCCACGGGTGGTTTTTTTGTTGCCTGATTCACAACTGGAGATGTCCAAGAAGGACCCCTTGGAATTGCCTATCCTGAGTAAGACAAAGTATCCCGACCCCGAGAGCGATCTCGGGGTTTTGCTTTTGGGAGGAACCATGTGACTGCCACAGACGAACAGGAACGGATTCGCGTCCTGGAAGAGAAGGTGCAAGACCTCCGGGAATGGCGTCTCGCCAAGGAACTGGCAGAGAAATACAACCGCGAAATGCGTCCCAAAAGAAAGATCAACTGGAACACCGTTTTCACGGTGGGAGCCTACATTCTTCTGGCCCTGTCCCAGCTGCTGACAGGCAAAGGAAACTGACATGCTGAATGCCCTCAAAAACATCCTGATCGGCACTGCCCTCCGTCTGGCCGCAAACCTTCTGAAAAATCGCATCCAGAGCACCACAGGGCTGTCTGAGGTGGACAAACGAAACCTCTCTACCGCCATTGATGAGGTGGTCGAAGCCGTCACCCAGGTGTCCAAATGAGCAGGAGAGAAGCGATTGGTGGTGGCATCCTTGCCACCACTGCCCTGATCACCGGGGTGTTCACCATCTACGGGCCAAAGGCAAACTTCTGGCTGGAAGGGGCAAAGGCGTACCTGGGCATCAGTAGGGTGCTGGAGTGCAAGGCTGGACAGCCCTGCCCCAGCAACATGCAACGCTTCCGCTTCATTCTGGCTGCCATCCCCCTGGCCCACGAAGTCAGCGTGAAGACGGGTGTGCCCATGTCTGCCATGATCGCCCAGGCTGCTCTGGAAACCGGATATGGCAGCAGCTATCTGGCACGCACCCACAACAATTATTTCGGCATCAAGTGTAACGGCACCTGGGCGAAATGTGTATCAAGATTTGACACAGAGTACGTGAACGGTCAGAAAACCGGGTGGACCAGCCAGTTCCGTTCCTACACCAGTGCTGCAGGATCGTTTTACGATTACGCCACTTTCCTGAAGGTAAACCCCAGATATGCTGCAGCCTTCCAGAGCCGCAAGGATGGGAAGGAATTTGCCAGCAGGGTGGCCCGTGCAGGTTACGCCACCGATCCAGGCTATGCCAAGAAGCTGCACACCATCATTGATGGGCTTCGTCTAGAAGCCCTGAACGTGCCCCCCAGTGAATGGAAACTGGACCCTCTTTTCTGCAGTTCTTTTGACCAGAAAGCCAAGCTCTGCAAGGAGAAAAACTGATGTTCAAACAGACCAACCCCACACACCTGAAAATCGGGCGTGGCCTGATCCTCAGGCTGATTTACCTTGCTGCCAACAACAATGCTCTGAATCCTGACGCCCCGACCACCATGAACAAAACCATTCTGGTGATGTCGATGGAAGACCTGCAGATGCTGCCCAGTGAAAATGACCTGCGGTCCAACATCCGCTACCTCGAAGAGAAGGGGTATGTGACAGCAGACTGGCTGCACGATGGTTCTGGAGACTTCAAGTGGGTCAAACTGGAACCCAGTGGCACCGACCTGGTGGAAGGCTCCATCTCTGATCCTGGTGTGCTGTTCCAGAGACGGCAGGCATGAGCCTGGAAGACCTGCAGGAGGACCTGAGTGCCCTGAAAATCACGGTGATGGCCTCAGTCAGCACCCTGGATGAGCGGACCCAGCAGATGCAGAAGACCCTGGAGATGGTGGCCCAGCGACCCCAGCCGGGTGTGCCTGTGTGGGTGATTCTGGTGATGGCCGTGCCTTCCACCCTCCTGGCATTAGGGGTTTTGATCCTGGCTCTGGTACAGGTGTTCAGCGGCCTGAACTAGGTGACAACCCTAAGACAACCCCACACCAACCGTAAGCGGTTTAGCGTAAATGCCAGATCCTGGTATGCAAACTGAACTGCTTTATCTCATAACTATCCCCAGGCGTTTTGATTCAACTCTGGTCCAGACCACCAGGGCTGGAGAACTGGCTTTGCTGGACATGCTCTGTCAGCTTCAAACATTACCTGATCCGTGTCCTGTTGCTCTGGCACGAATCGGTTGGCTCCTGTTCCAACTGGACCGGAACGATGAAGCCCGTGCCCTGCTGGAGAAAACCCCAGGAATGCTTGCCCTGGGTTACCTTGCCCGTGTTCTTCTGGAGTGCTCTCCAACCATTGCCCAGAAAGAAATGTTCCTGGAGTGGATGAAAAACATTGTGCGGTCCGTGGACACTGGCCCGGACCTGGAAGGTTGCTGTCACCTGGACTTTGCCTGTGCCATCATGCTGACCACCCTCCAGCGACCCGAAGAGGCCGCCAAATACCTGACCTCTGCAGAGCACTATGCAGAGTTGATTGGACTGAACACGGTTCTGGCAAACGCCAAATTCCAGCAGGCCAGGGCTCTGTTCTTCCAGAACTCCTGGCACCAGGCAGCCCAGAAGTTCAGTCAGGCTGCGGGCATCACGAATGCCAGTGCGTTCCTGACTGCAGCCAGTGAACGCATGCTTTTCTGGAGCCTGGTGCTGGGTGGCACAGCCGTCCCGGTGGATGCACCTGCGAACGTGAAAATGGCTCACGCTGCCCTATGGGGTCAGCAACTCCCAGGAGAGATCAGCAACCCTGAGATACGGGACGTGGCTCACGCATGGGTTGCCTGCAGGAACCTGCTGGATTACACAACAGCCAAATTCCCTGTGCACCGTGGTCCCCGCATATTGAAGAACCAGAACAACCTGCTGCAGGAACTTCTGAAGATCGAACCCAACCCCACGTCTCCCAACCCTGCCAGAGACAGGCTGGTGCTGCCTCTCAGATTGCTTGGACTGGCCCTAACAGGAGACCCCAGGACAGTCGATGCGGCCCATGAATTGCAGGAACTGACTGTTGAAGAGGATGTGCTGAAGTGCATCAGGACCTTTGCTCTGATCCAGTCATCAGTCTGGTCCAGAACCATTCTTT